>SKVA01000269.1 GCA_007129695.1 Spirochaetaceae bacterium
CTCCCTGCGTCTGGTAGAGCTGTTCGGCGACCTTGTGGCTCGCCTGCTGGAGCTCTTCCATCCGCGCGCGGATCGTCGCGGGGTCACCGGACTCCAGGACCGAGCGCAGCGCGTCGATCTGAGCCTGTACCGCCTGCCGGTCATCGTCTGAGATCCGGTCGGCGTGCTCGGCGAGCATCTTCTCCGTCTGGTACGCGAGCTGATCGCCCTCGTTTCGCGCCTCGACCGCTTCGCGCTTGCGCTTGTCCGCGTCCGCGTTCGCCGCGGCGTCGTTGACCATCCGGCGGATCTCATCCTCATTCAGCCCCGAGCTCGACTCGATCCTGATCTTCTGTTCCTTGCCGGTTCCCAGATCCTTCGCGGAGACGTGGACGATGCCGTTCGCGTCGATGTCGAACGCGACCTCGACCTGCGGCACGCCGCGCGCCGCGGCCGGTATCCCGACGAGCTCGAACTTGCCAAGCGTCCGGTTCTCCGAAGCCATCTCGCGCTCGCCCTGGAGCACGTGGATGCTCACCGCGGTCTGGTTGTCGGCCGCGGTGCTGAAGACCTCGCTCTTGCGCGTCGGGATCGTCGTGTTGCGCTCGATCAACCGCGTGAACACGCCGCCGAGCGTCTCGATCCCGAGCGACAGCGGCGTTACGTCAAGGAGCAGCACGTCGTTGACGTCGCCGCTCAAGACCCCCGCCTGGATCGCCGCTCCGACGGCGACAACCTCGTCCGCGTTGACTCCCTTGTGCGGCTCCTTGCCAAAGAGCTCCTTCACGACCTTCTGGACCATCGGAATCCGAGTCGATCCACCCACCAGGATAACCTCGTCGATCTCTCCGGCGCGTACGCCGGCGTCGGCGAGCGCCTTCTCGACCGGCCCGCGGGTCTTTTCGACCAGGTCGCCGATCAGCTGCTCGAACTTCGCGCGCGTCAGCGAGTAGTTCAGATGCTTCGGCCCGCTCGCGTCCGCCGTGATGAACGGCAGGTTGATATCGGTCGATTGCGAACTCGACAGTTCCTTCTTCGCGTTCTCGGCCGCCTCGCGGAGCCGCTGGAGCGCCATCCGGTCGCCCGACAGATCGATGCCGTAGTCGTTGCGGAAGCTGTCGACGAGCCACCCGATCACGCGTTGATCGAAGTTGTCGCCGCCGAGGTGCGTGTCGCCGTTGGTGCTCTTGACCTCGTACACGTCGTCGGCCATCTCCAGGATCGATATGTCGAAGGTGCCGCCTCCCAGGTCGTACACCGCGATCCGCTCTTCCTTTTTCTTCCCCGACCCGTACGCGAGTGCCGCGGCGGTCGGCTCGTTGACGATTCGCTTCACGTCGAGCCCCGCGATCCGCCCGGCGTCCTTGGTCGCCTGCCGCTGCGCGTCGTTGAAGTACGCGGGGACGGTGATCACCGCTTCGGTGACGGTTTCTCCCAGGTAATCCTCCGCGGTCTTCTTCATCTTCTGGAGGATCGCCGCCGAGATCTCAGGCGGCGAGTAGTTCTTCCCGTCGACGTCGATCCGGACGTCGCCGCCCGACCCCTTGGTGAGCCGGTACGGCACCATCTCCATTTCCTGCGCGACTTCATCGTAGTGTCGTCCCATGAAGCGCTTGACCGAGTAGATCGTGTTGTTCGGGTTCGTGACCATCTGGTTGCGCGCAGGCTGACCGACCAGGCGTTCGCCCTTGCTTGTGAACGCAACGACGCTCGGAGTCGTCCGACCGCCTTCCGAGTTCTGGATCACGATCGGCTCTCCGCCTTCCATCACCGCGACGACCGAGTTGGTTGTTCCCAGATCTATACCAATTATCTTGCTCATACTACCTCCATACAGTCAGTCTCCAGCGTGGGCATTCGGCGGGCCGGTGAACCACCGGCCCGTCCAGGTAGAGACTCGAATGCCTACGATGCAGACCCCGCGATCGCGGGTGCGGCCCGGAGCCCTTCGACGCCGGGCCGTGACAGCCTGCTCAGTTTGCTTTGACCTCGATACGGCGCCGCTTGACCTCGTCCTTGAGATGGAGCGTCACCGTCAGAACGCCGTTCTCCATCCTTGCGTCGACCTTCTCGCGGTCGACTCGCTGATCGATCGTGTACGTCGCGCGGAAGTCGCCGCTTCGCCGCTCGCGGACCAGGTAGACCCGATCACCCTCGGCTTCGGGGCGCCGGCCGGTCACGCTCAGCGTGTCGCCGTCGATGTTGAGCTCGATGCTGTTCTTGTCGACCCCGGGCATCTCGAGCTGCAGGATGACCGCATCATTCTCCTCGGCGATGCTGCACACCGGCCGAACCGTTCTCTTCTCAATAGCCGTCGCTGCCATATGCTTCCTCCTCCATTTCTTCAGTTACTTCACGCTCACGGCGATCTGCCGCGGCTTTGCCTCTTCCATCTTGGGTAGCGTGACCGTCAGTACGCCGTCGCGCATCCGCGCGTCGATCTTGCCGGCGTCCACCCCGCGGGGCAGGCTGATCGTCCGCTGGAAGCTGCCGGACCACGTCTCCTTGCGGTAGACCTTACCCTTCGACTCGGTCGACTCGCGCTTCTCACCCTTGATCGTCAGCACGTTGTTCGCGACCGAAATGTCCAGGTCCTTCTTGTCTACTCCCGGCAGATCGACGTCTACCGAGAAGCTGTCCTGGTGCTCGACGACGTCGAGCGCCGGCGAAAAGTCCCGCTCGAACAGCCCTTCGGTGAAGAGCCTGCGCGCCGACGGATCGAACATCTCGTCGATCTCCTGGCGGATCCGTTCGAGCTCGCCCATCGGATCCCACGCACCGTTTCGTGTCCTTCGTACAATGTTCATACCATCCTCCTCGTGTTCAGGGCCGTGGCCCGTTTACGCCTACTATGATGCAGGAAGCGTGCCAAGATCGCCTGAAAATGCATAACTCTATACTATTTAGTGAGATAGGTACTATCCCGAAACGTTCCAGACGACGTCTAAGACCGTCCACGCCCCGCACATCGAGCAAAATGACGCACGCAGATCAACGCCGTACGATAGCGTATCAATTTGACACAAAAGGGCCAAATAAACCCGCGAACGGTGGGTTATTTCGAAACGCAGCGATCCCGCTGCCGAGATTCGCCTGGCGGGCGTAGATTAGTGTCATTTTGACGCATATGCGTCGAATCGCACCGGCGCCCGACCGTGACCGACCGTGGCATCGGTCCGACTGCTGTCGCAGACCCTCTGCGGGAGGAAACTTTCCCAGGCGCCAGGAACCGGTTATTATTAGCCTATCGCTATCGCAACGAAGGTACAGAGGGTCCGCCTCGCGCTCTTCTTTCTGGTCGTTATCGGAGCTTTCGCGGTGTTTGCGCTCGTCGTCGCCGGGGATACGCTGTTCAGACAGTACGACCGATACTTCATCCGGTACACCGATGAGTCGGTCGCGGGGCTCCAGTCGGGCGGAACGGTCATCTACCAGGGTATCGCGGTCGGCGGCATCGAGTCGATCCGGATCGATCCCGAAGACATCCAGAGCATAGTAGTGACGATTTCGATCGAACGCGGCACGCCGATCAAGGACGACGTACGCGCCCAGATTGTTCCGGTCGGTATTACCGGGCTGTCACAGATCCAGCTTTCGGGCGGCACCCGCGACGCCGACACGCTCTCTCCCGGCGGTTTCATCCCCCCGTCTCCGTCGACGGTCGCGCAGGTCACCGAAACGATCCAGAGCGTACTCGAAGGGATGGAGCGCGTGCTGCTCGATGTCTCCGGCGTGTTGTCGCAGATCGACCAGGACAGCGTCGGGAATATCCTCGGCAGGGTCGACTCGATCCTTGCGGCGAACGAGGCCCGGATCTCCGACACGCTCGAGGAACTCAACCTTGCCGCGGCCGGACTCGCGCGGCTGACGACCGAGGCCGAACAGCTGATCGCGTCGACCCGTCGCGGGACCGAAACCGTCATCGCCGGGCTCGAGGCCCAGGTCGACGCGTTCGCCTCAGAGATCGAGAGTTTCGGGCTCGGTCGGATCGGCGAAGAGGTGATCGCCCTGGTAGGTCAGGGTACGCAGATCGTCTCAGAGGTCGATCTGATCGTCAGGCGTAACCGGTCGACGGTCGACCGCAGCCTCGACCTGCTCCAGGACACGTTGCGGCTGCTCAACGACGCGGCGTTCCAGATCAACGCCGATCCGTCAGTACTCGTCATTCCCGTGGAGCGCCGATGAACCGGTACGCACGCGCCACCGTCGTAGCCGTCGTCATGGTCCTTGCGCTGTCGTCGTGCCTCACGCGACCCGAGCGACTCGTGTCGTACTACACGTTCGATTCGCTGCCCGAGACCGAGCGTGCCGAACTGCGCATCGACACGCCGCACGACGCGAGCGTCCAGATCCTGGACACACGGGTCGCGCGCGCCTTCAGCCGGCCTCAGATCGTACTTCGCGGGATCGGCCCGTCGTTCGTCTATCTTAACGACCATCTCTGGGGCGTCGATCTGTCGGAGACGGTTGCCGATCTGATCGAGCGCCGAATCCGGTCGTACCGGATCTTTGGCCGGACGACCCGCGAGTTCACGCGCGAACGCGTCGCGTACGAGCTTCGGTCGGCGATCGGCTCGATAGAGTACCTGGTCTTCGGCAACCAGCGCGTCGCGACCGTGGAGATCGACCTGACGCTCGTGCGGATGCACGACGAGCGCGAGGTCGTCCGTTACCGCAACCGAGCCGAAGCGCAGATTCCGGCCGACGATATCGGCGTGTTCGTCGCGGAGGCAAACCGTCTGATTGTCCGGGAGATCGACTCGTTCCTCGAGCGGGTACTCGGCTACCTTGCGACGGGCGAGGTCGTTCTGTTCGATGCGCCGGATACGCGTACCGACTCGGCGGCTGATCTGCCGGAGGCCGGCACCACCGCCGAAGGAGTTGGCGAGCTCCTGCTCTCCGGGCTCGGGCCGGCTGCGAATCAGCCGTTCTTCACGGTCCGCCGCACCGATACCGGCGATGAGCGGACCGGTCGCTTCGGAGTTTCGATGACGCTCGAAGCGGGCCGCTACACCGTCGAGTACGGTGACGGTCCGACCGACCGGCGAATGAGGACCGACGGAGTCGAAATCGTACCACGCAGGCGCACCGTCCTCGAGCCGACGTGGTCGGTGCTGACGGTCAGCGTCGTGGACTCGACGCGGCGTCCGGTCCGTGTGCGCTACGACCTGTTCGAGTCAGAGACGGGCAGGAGCTACGGTGGAGCGCTCTCTCCGTCCGAGGCGCTCGCCTCCGCTCAGCGTGTCTGGGTGCTCCGTCCTGGCAGGTACAAGGTTGTGCTCAACAGCCTGCCTTTTGCGACGCTCGAGGACTTTGTGACCGTCAGCCTTGTCGCCGGTCGCAGCGAAGAGCTCACGATCGTCGTCGACGTCGATGAGACGAGCGGTGCGGTCGTCCTGCGTGGCGCCGGTAACATCGACACCGAGGAGTCTGGTGACCCGACGTCACCGTTGTCGGTGTCGAGCGCGATCAACGCGTCCATCGCCTTTTCGCTCGACAACGCCGATGGTCGTGGCGAAATAAGCACGCTGACGGTGGTCGACTCCGAGATCGAGACCGATCTCACGTACGAGATTTCGCCGCTGCGGTACGAACTGCGCAATCTTGTCGCGCTCGGTCTGAGCGCTACCGATGGCGCTCCGCTGCGCGTGACGTCGGACCGCGCGCGCCTGCGCAACACGCTACTCTACGCGATCACCCCAGTCTACGGGTTCTACACCAGGGTCGACGCCGATACGACCTTCTTTGGCGAACGGCTGCTCTTCGAAGAGCCAACCGGCTACGTCAAACGCGACGGCGATCGCGAGATCGCCCGGGAGTCCGACGCGCGTACGGTGCGTCTGTCGCCGCCGTTCATGCCGCTGTTCCTGCGCGAAGGCGTCGGGCTCAGCGTTCAGGCGGTGCGCACTCCCCGGGTCGAACTCGGTCTGCGCGGCGGGCTCGGTGCGGCGCAGACGATCCGTCTTGAGACGTTCGAGCCGGCGGGAACCGAGACGATCGACGACGAACTGTACGCGGTCTACGAGCGAGCGGAGACCGTGAACGATGTCGGACTCGAGTTCTCCGCGTTTGCCACGGTCATCCCGTTCGCGAATGCTACGATTACCTCGACAGCAGATGTCTTTGTGCCCTTCGACGCCGGACGGCGCTGGTCGCTCCTGCTCGAAAGCACCGTGAACGTCGTGGTCATCAACAACGTGTCGCTGCTCTACCGGGTGACGCTGCGCAATACCTCTCAGCCGGCGGCCGAGCGACTGGTCCAGGAACATGGGATCTTCGTACGGCTCAACTACCTGTTGCGATGATGCGTGCCACGATCCGATTGTCCGGCTCGTCTCTGACCATTACGGGGACCGTTGACCGGACGACGGTGAGCGAACTCCATCGGGCGTACCGCAAGCTTGGGCGGATGCGCGTCGCTTCCATTGACGTCGCCGCCGTCGACCGGATCGACAGCGCCGGTGTCGCGTTCCTGGACGAAATACGCTCGGGCTCCGGCGACCCGCCTGCGATCGTCGGAGCGAAGGAAGCGGTTCAGGGTCTCATCGATCTGCTGGACACCGGTTCGGTGCCCGCGAGGCCCGAGGTTGCGCGTGAACCGTGGCTCGGGAGGCTAGGCGGCGTGCTCATCGACGGGTGGCAAGCCGCGGCGGCGCAGCTCAGGCTTTCGTCGGCGATCATGTTCTGGTCGCTCGCGGCGCCGCTAGACCGGCGGTCGCGACGCCGCGGCGCGATCGCCGCGCAGTGTCGTACGATCGGTTCATCGGCCGTGCCGATCGTGGGTTTCCTGTCGCTCATCATCGGCGTGATCGTCGTGCTGCAGGCGGTGCTCCAATTGCGGCAGTTCGGCGCCGACATCTTCGTCGTGGACCTGCTCGCGTTGTCGGTCAGCCGTGAGATGGGGCCGCTTATCACTGCGATCGTCGTCGCGGGGCGTAGCGGGTCGGCGATCGCGGCGCAGATCGCGACGATGAAGGTGACCGAGGAGCTTGACGCGCTGACCGTGATGGCGCTCGACCCGGTCAGGTACGTCATGGTACCGATGCTCATCGGAATGCTGATATCGATCCCCTTGCTCACCGCACTGTCGATCATGGTCGGAATCGTCGGTGGAATGGTCGTGTCGGCAATCACCGTTGGACTCGCCTTCGAGACGTTCATAGCGCGGCTCACCGACGTACTGGGATTCATTGACCTGTTCATCGGGATCGGGAAGAGTTTCTTCTTCGGAGCGGCCATCGTGTTCACCGCGTGCTACTGCGGTATGCGTTCGCACGGCGGATCTGAGGGCGTCGGGCGAGCGACAACCCAGTCGGTTGTGGCGTCGATCTTCGCGGTCATCGCGCTCGACGCGGTGTTCAGTCTTTTCTACCTGATATGATGACGGAGACCCGATGATAGAGCCTATCGACGGACCCGAACCCGAACAGGCGGCGGTTTCGATCCACGACCTTCGCGTCCGGTTCGGAGACACCGACGTGTTGCGCGGGGTCAGCGCCCGGTTCGTGCGCGGTGAGATCGCGGTCGTGCTCGGAGCGAGCGGGTCGGGGAAGACCACCCTGCTGAAGCACATCCTGGGGTTGCTGCGCCCGCAGCACGGACGCGTGGAGGTGCTCGGGGTCGAACTGGCCGATGCTACGGAGTCGGAGCTTGCCGCGGTTCGCAGGCGAATGGGCGTGCTGTTCCAGCAGGGAGCGCTCTTGAACTCCGCGACCGTGTTCGAAAACGTCCGCATACCGCTCGAGCAGCACGCCTTGCTGCCCGAAGCGGTGATGGACCGAATCGTGCGCACCAAACTCGCGCTCGTTGGGCTCGAGTCGTCCGAAGCGGCCCTCCCGTCGGAGCTGTCGGGTGGAATGCGTAAGCGCGCGTCGCTCGCTCGGGCGCTCGCGCTCGACCCCGATCTCCTGCTGTGCGACGAGCCGTCGTCGGGGCTCGACCCCGTGACCGCGCGGTCGCTCGATCAGCTGCTCCGTGATCTTCAGCGTCGGCTCGGGATGACGATGATTGTGATCTCGCACGACATGGCCGGTATGCGCCGTACCGCCGATCGAGTCTTCTTCCTGCAGCGCGGACAGATCGTGTTCACCGGTACCGTCGATGAAGCCGATGCGTGCGAGGTCCAAGAGGTGCGCGACTTCCTCAGCGCGGCGGTATAGCCGCGCTTGCCGGAGCTATTCGCGCTCGCCGGCGCTGTCGCCGGAAAAACATGATTGACCGTCGCGGCGTCTACGGTCACAATGGTGAACGGGGCATCGTCATAGTGGAACAGGCTGGCAGCGAACCGATTCTCGATGCTCTTGAACAGCGCCTCGAAGGCATCGCCGGTGCGATAGCGGCGTTCCGAGGCGGCGCTGACGACGACGTCGCGCTCGACACAGTCGCCAACGGCGATGAGCCGGGTGAACTCGCTCCCGAGGAGTCCGACCTGTCGGGACTCAACCCCGGAGAGTCGGTCTTCGAGTTCGTCCTGGAGCGTATCGTCCAGGGCCTCCACTCGCATCTAGGGGGGTCGGACCCGGAGCAGTTCGATCGGGTAGTCCGCAGCGCTCCCGACATCGTCTGCACGCTCGACGGCGACGCGCGTGTGGTGTCGGTGAACGACCAGTTCTTCGAGCAGCTCGGGTATCCGCCCGAACAGGTTGTTGGCAGCCGCTTCTTTGAGTTCGTCAGCGACGGATTCGAGCACAAGCTAGCCGCGCGCGTCCGCGGGCTGAGTGGTTCGCCCGAGCACGAAGTCTCCCGGCCCGACGATATTCTTGTGCTGCGCGCGCGCCGGGAGAATGGCACCAACGCGTCGTTCGAGTGCGTGACGATCCCCGCCAGCCGCGGTAGCGATCCGGCTCTCGTCGTCGTGCTACGCGATATGTCGCTGCATCGGAGCCTGGTTGATCAGCTGCGGGAGAGCAAGGATAACTACGACGCGCTGTCGGAGACGCTCACCGAGGCGATCATCAGGATCGACGAATCGTTTCGCATAGTGTTCGCAAACTCCGCCGTCCGATCGACCTTCGGGTACGCGGCCGACGAGCTTCGCGGCCGGCCCTTCTCCATTCTGTTCCCAGACGCGATGTACGCCCGACACGAAGCGGAGTTCCGCAAGTACTTCTTCGTCGACGATCAGGATCGTCGTATGATCGGCATGCGGAACACCGTCGAGTTGCTCGGAAAGCACAAGAACCGCGGCGTCACGCCGATGGAGATGTCGTTCGGTAACGCGAAGGACTACCGTGGTCGGACGCTCACGTGCATCATCAGGGATATAACGCAGCGAAAGAACGCCGAGCGCCGACTGCGTCGTCTGGCGTACCACGATCAGCTGACCGGGCTTGGCAACCGCGATCTGTTCGATATAGAGATCAGGAAAGTGCTCGAGCGGCCGGAGGCGCTCGCCGGCGGGATGGCGGCGTTGCTGTTCCTGGATCTTGACGGGTTCAAGCAGATCAACGACACGATGGGTCACGACGCCGGCGATCAGCTGTTGATCGACACCGGAGCGCGTCTGTCGCGAACGCTTCGCGAGTCGGACTCGGTGTACCGGTTCGGCGGTGATGAGTTTGTAGTACTGCTCGGGTACATCCACCAGCGTCGTGATGCGGCGGTCGTCGCGAACAAGATCCTGGGCGAAATCCGGCGCCCGTTCGAGCTGAGCAGCGCTACCGAAGGGGGGCGCAACACCGCGACGGTTGGCGTGAGCATCGGGATCGCGTTGATTCCCGTCGACGGGTCCACTATCGAAGCCGTGACCAAGGCCGCCGACCTTGCGATGTACCACGCCAAGGAGTCGGGCAAGAATCGCTTCTCGTACTATCGCGTCGATCTCAACGATCGCGCGGTTGAACGCTGGGAGCTCGAGCAGGGGATCCGGTCCGCGTTGGAAAACGGTGAGTTCGATCTCCACTACCAGCCGATTGTCGACTCCGACGGCGCGATCCGGGGACTCGAGGCGCTCCTGCGGTGGAATCACCGGACAAAGGGAACCATCGCGCCTTCACGGTTCATCCCGGTGGCGGAGGAGACCGGAATCATCGTACCGCTCGGTAACTGGGTGCTCGAGACCGCGTGCCGCGACATTCGTCGGTGGAACGACTCCGGGCACCCGGATGTCTACGTGTCGGTCAACCTCTCACCCCGTCAGTTCGACCAGCGTGATCTGGTCGAGACCGTCGGCGGCGCGTTCGAGCGTACCGGCGCCGATCCGGCGAACGTCCGGCTCGAGATCACCGAATCGTGCATCATGAGCGCCCCCGAAGAGGCGATCGAGCGGATGCACACGCTCAAGGCGCGGCATCCGGGCCTCAGCATAGCGATCGACGATTTCGGTACCGGGTACTCCTCACTGAGCTACCTGTCGCAGCTGCCCGCGAGCACGATCAAGATCGATCTGTCGTTCGTGACGAACCTGTTCACGGTGAACAACCAGAAGATCGTCCGGGCGATCATCAACCTCGCGCACTCGCTCGGTGTCGACATCGTCGCCGAAGGGGTCGAGTCGGCCGATCAGTGGGGTTACTTCCGCGAGCATCGCTGCAGGTATCTCCAGGGCTACTTCTTCAGCGCCGCGGTCGATCGCGACGCGGCGACCGATCTACTGCTCCGCGGGCACCTTGCGCAGCCGTCGTAGAATCGCAGCTACCCGACGAAAACCACTTGCGATGATTAGTTTATTGTGACACTGTAAGGCATGACTAACAAAATGGGCCGGGGCATCGGGTGGTTCGGTGGTCCCGGGCGACGCCGGCGGGCTCACGGGTCGATAGAACCCGTTGCCGGCGACAGTTGCACGCTCGCCGACCTCGCGATCGGCGATGAAGCCGAGATCGTCGGGTACACCGCGACGCACCGCGGCTACCGGTCAAAGCTGCTGTCGATGGGGCTTACGCGCGGAATCCGGATCGTCGTGCGCAATCGCGCGCCGCTCGGTGATCCGGTGCAGGTCGCGGTCAGAGACTTCGAGTTGTCGCTGCGTGCCGACGAGGCGGCGGCGCTGCGTCTGGTACGCGTCGCGCGGACCGACCGGAGCGTCTCATGAGCGCGCCCACCGAGATCACGATCGCGCTCGCCGGTAACCCGAACAGCGGCAAGACGACCGTGTTCAACGCGCTCACCGGCAGCCGACAGCGCATCGGCAACTGGCCCGGCGTGACCGTCGAGCGCAGGGAAGGAACGTTTCGCCCGTCGGTGGTCGCGAAGGTCGAGCGCCTGCTTGTCGAGCCGTTCGCGCCGTCGGCGACCGGTGCTGCAGACTCCACTACCGTTTCGGTTGCCAGGGTCGAAGAGCCCGCCGAGCAGACCGGACTTCCCGTCTCGTACCGTGTCGTCGACCTGCCCGGGATCTACGCGCTCGCGGCCAGCTCCGAAGACGAGGCGATCGCGCGCGACTACCTGCTGTGCGCCGATGCCGACCTGGTCGTGAACATCGTCGACGCGTCCAACATCCAGCGCAATCTCTTTCTGACGCTGCAGCTTCTGGAGATGGGACTGCCGGTGATCGTAGTGCTCAACATGATGGACCTCGCCGACAAGCGGGGGATCGACATCGACGTCGAGCACCTCTCCACCCACCTCGGCTGCCCCGTTATCGCGACGTCGGCGATCCGGTCGCGCGACACCGCCGAACTCAAGCGCGAGATCCACCGGCACGCCGAAACCGCGCACGCTGCCGCAAGCCGCGCCGGTGGACGATCGGGCTGGGACGGCGACCGCATCGCGTATCCCCGGCGGATCGAATCGGTCCTCGAGGAGATCGAGTCCGAGTGCGAGCCGCTGTCGGCTCTCACCGGAAGCACCACCAGATGGATCGGTCTCAAGCTCCTTGAAGGCGATCCGTGGGTAACCAGGCGCGTGGTCGAGACATCCGGGCTGACCGCCGAACTGATCGGGGGTATCATCGCGCGGCTCGAATCGGATCTGGACGAGGAGCTCGATATCGTTCTTGCCGACGCGAAGTACGGCTTCATCCACGGGCTCTCCGAGCACATCTCCCGCCGCCGGATCTCCGCGCGCTCGGCGACCGAACAGATCGACCGGGTCGTGATGAACCGTTTCCTGGCGTTGCCGGTGTTCCTCCTTGTGATGTACGGCGTGTTCTGGTTCACAATGAGCATCGGCGGGGCGTTCATCGACTTCTTCGATCTGGCGTTCGGCGCGGTGTTCGTCGACGGGTTCGGATCGGTGCTCGAGTCGATCGGCTCGCCAGGATGGCTGACCGGTATCCTCGCCGACGGCATCGGAACGGGGATCCAGACGGTCGCCACCTTCGTGCCGATCATCTTCGCGATGTTCCTCGCGCTGTCGCTGCTCGAGGACTCGGGCTACATGGCGCGCGCTGCGTACGTGATGGATCGCTTCATGCGCAGCATCGGACTGCCCGGCAAGAGCTTCGTGCCGATGATGGTCGGGTTCGGGTGCACCGTTCCGGCAATCATGGGGACGCGGACGCTCGACTCGCGGCGCGACCGCTTCACGACGATATTCATGTCGCCGTACATGTCGTGCGGCGCGCGGCTTCCGGTGTACGCGCTGTTCGCCGCGGCGTTCTTCCCCAGTCGATCAGGCGCGGTCGTGCTGTCGCTCTACGTCGCGGGAATCGCGGTCGCGATCTTGACCGGCCTGCTTCTGAAGCTCACGCTCTTTGGCGGTACCCCGTCGCACTTCGTGATGGAGCTTCCGCCGTATCACGCGCCGCGCGCGCGCCACGTGTTCGGTCAGGCGTGGCAGCGGCTGCGCCTGTTCGTCGTGCGCGCCGGGATAACGATCACGGTGATCGTGACGATCCTTTCGGTGGTCAATATGCTCGGCACCGACGGGTCGATCGGGCACGACGACTCGGCCGATTCGGTCCTGTCGGCGATCGGCAGGACGATCACGCCGGTGTTCTCACCGATGGGGATCGTCCCCGACAACTGGCCGGCGACCGTCGGCATATTCACCGGGATCTTCGCGAAGGAGGCCGTGGTCGGAACGCTGAACTCGCTCTACGGTCAGGAGGCCGACGCCGATGAACCGGCTGGCTGGGCCACGACAATGGTCGACGCGCTGCGGTCGATCCCCGAGAACCTCTTCGCGGCGTTCTCCGGTGCGACCGATCCGCTGGGCCTCGGCGTCATCGCCGACGACGAGCAAGCCGTCGCCGACGGGGTTGGCGCCGACCTCAGCGTCTTCGCGTCGCTTCGAACGCACTTCACTCCGGTCGGCGCGTACGCGTACCTGCTGTTCGTGCTGCTCTACTTCCCGTGCGTCGCCGCGATGGCCGCCGCTATCAAGGAGATGGGGGCGCTGCTCGGCTGGACGCTCGCGGCGTACAGTACGCTGCTCGCGTGGGCGATCGCGACGCTCTACTACCAGATCGCCTCGGGGCCATCGCCCGTGCCGGTGGCGATCGCGGTCGCTCTGATCGGTGCGACGGTCGCGGCCTTCGCGATCATGCGACGCCTTGGCGTCGCTGCAGAGGCGGCCGACTCGTGATCCGTGACGTACGGGCCGAACTGCGCGCGCGTGCGAACGCGACCGTCGGACAGATCGCACGCGCTCTCAGTGTGTCGGAGCCCGATGTAGAGGCCGCGATCGCGTTCTGGGAGCACCGCGGGAACGTCGTGCGCTGCACGCCGGTGGGGCAGGTCTGCGGCGCGTGCAGGCTGTGCGGGGTTCACGACGCGCCGCCCTCCTACCGATGGCAGGTGCTATCGCAGCCGCGTACCCGAGTGGTATAATCGGCGGATGCAGATCCGTCAGCGCGTTCAGTCCCTCCGGGAATCGATGGCGTCGCGCACCATCGACGCGTACGTCGTCACCAGTGGCGATCCCCATCAGAGCGAGTACCCGCCCGAACGCTGGCGTGGCAGGGCGTGGATCAGCGGATTCACCGGATCGGCGGGGACCGTCGTCGTCACGGTCGACCGGGCGTGTCTCTGGGTCGATTTCCGTTACTACCTTCAGGCCGAACAGGGTACCGTTGGATCGGGTTTCGAGGTGTTCCGCCACGGCGAGCCTGGAGTTCCCGACTACCCCGAATGGATCGCAACCGAACTCGGTTCCGGCGCACGGGTCGGGGTCGACGCGTCGACGATGTCGGTATCGGCGCTCGCCGCGCTGACCGCGGCGCTCGCGCCCAGGGGCATCTCGGTCGACGCCGGTCCCGATCTGCTCGGCGGTATCTGGACCGACCGGCCGGGTCTCCCCGACGCGGCGGTCGTTCCCCACGAAGTTCGGTTTGCCGGACAGAGTCGCGGTGAGAAGCTGTCGGCGCTGCGCGCGCGGATGGCTGCCGCTGGCGCGACGCACCATCTGGTTTCGACGCTCGACGACATCGCGTGGTTGTTCAACCTGCGTGGTAGTGACGTGGCGTACAATCCGGTGTTCCTGGCGTACGCGCTGATCACCGGCGACGACGCGGTGCTCTTCGTCGATCGCAGCCGGATCGCGGAGTCGCTGCGGCGCGAGCTCGAGTCCGACGCGGTCACGCTCGCGCCGTACGACGACGTTGCCCCCGCGGTCGGCCGGTTGGCGCGCGATTCGGTCGTGCTCTATTCAGCCGACCAGACGAGCGCGGGTCTTGCCGCGGCGATCGCTTCGTCGGCGCGGCGGATCGAGCGGATCAACCCCACGAGCGAACTCAAGGCCCGGAAGACCTCGGTCGAAGCCGAGCATCTGCGCGCGACGATGGTTCGCGATGGTGAGGCGATGGTCAGGTTCATTCACTGGCTCATTGGGGCGGTCCGCGGCGGTGAGCGCGTCACCGAGGTCGGCGCTACCGACAAGCTCCTGGAGCTTCGCTCTCGTGGGGACCGATTCGTGTCGGAGAGCTTCCATCCGATTTCCGGGTACCGCGGGCACGGCGCGATCGTGCACTACGCGGCGACCGGCGACACGAACTCGGTACTCGAGCCCGCGGGTCTCTACCTGATCGATTCGGGCGCGCAGTACCTCGATGGGACCACCGACATTACGCGCACGATTGCGCTTGGTGAGCCCGGCCAGGACGAGCGGCGCGACTTCACGCTCGTTCTGAAGGCCCACATCGCGCTTGCGACGCTGACCTTTCCGGTCGGTACGACCGGGCATATGATCGACGCGATCGCGCGCCACCACCTGTGGAACGAACGGCTGAACTACGGTCACGGGACCGGCCACGGGGTCGGCTTCTACCTCAACGTCCACGAGGGGCCGCACCGCATCAGCAGCCATCCGAACTCGGTCGCGCTCGAGCCCGGGATGGTCGTCAGCAACGAACCCGGCGTCTATCGCGCCGATCGCTACGGCATCCGGATCGAGAATCTTCTTCTGGTCGTCGACGCGGGAGCGAGCGAGTTTGGCGCGTTCCGCCGGTTTGAGACGCTGACGGTCTGCCCGATCGACCGTACGCTGATCAAGGCGTCGCTCCTCACCAGCCGCGAACGCCAGTGGGTCGACGAGTACCACCGCCACGTTCGCGAGAGGCTCCTTGGCCGACTGGAGGGTGTGGTTGCCGAGTGGCTCGACCACGCGTGCGCACCGCTCACCGACTGAGCTTTTTGTTGACAGAACGCGTGGGCAGATAGTACCCTTCCGATAGACGGACTCGCCGGCAGCCTACGGCTACCGCGTCGGATTCCTCTCTGGAGCGGTAAGTGTCTGACCGCGAGAATCAGTGGAAACTCTTCGATCTCGTTCCTGACGCGACGGCCACCGAAGCCATCCGGCGGATGGTCGGTGGTGAGTCGATCGAGCCCGACGTGGCGATCCGGGTCGTCGCTTCGCTTCTCAACGTAACGCTCGACGGCGAGCGATCGGTCGCTGCTCTAGATGGCATCATGGCTCACCATCAGTGCCTTGCGCAGGTGCTCAGTCGCGCGGTCGATCTGCGCGTTGCGGCGATGGACTACGCAGTCGAGCATCCGGAGCTGATAGAGGAGCCGATCGTTGTGGACCGACCGGCGCTCGAGATGTCACGCCGGCTTGCCGCGGTCGACGGGCTGACCGGTCTGTTCAACCGCCGCTTTCTCGACGTCGCGCTCACCAAGGAACTGAACCGTGCCCGGCGCTACGAGCAGGTGTTCAGCGTTCTGTTCGTCGACCTGGACAATTTCAAGCACGTCAACGACACGTACGGTCACGAGCTCGGGGACGTTGTGCTGAAGACGGTTGGGAGAGAGATTCGCGATCTGCTGCGCCAGGAGGACATCGCGGCGCGGTACGGCGGCGAAGAGTTCCTGGTGATTCTGCCGCAGACGCCGACCTCCGGCGCATTGCACTTCGCCGAGCGGCTTCTGACCCGGATCCGTGCGGTCTCGATCCATCCGGCAGTACGACTTTCGTTTTCCGGCGGTATTTCCAGCTATCCCCAGTCGGGAACGACGGTCGACGATCTGGTGCGCGGCGCCGACACGGCACTCTACCAGGCGAAGCGCAACGGCAAGGATCAGGTGCGGGTCTTCGTCGTGGACAAGCGGCGCGCGCCGCGGCGTTCGGCCGACGCACACGCGTTCTGTTTTGCGGACGACTCTGACTTCGGTCAGGTGCAGGTCTGCGACGTGTCCACGTCCGGGCTGTCGGTGGAAGCGGAGACGCTCGTGAAGCCCGGGCAGACGATCCGGCTACGCGTGCGCGACGACGATCGCGGAATGGTCCACGAGATTGCCGCGCGGGTCGTATGGAGTCGCAAGGCGGGGGAGACCTACCGGTTCGGCGGGGCCTGGGCTGCGACCGACGAAGACACTCTCCAGTCTCTGATCGACCGCGTCGCCGCCGGCTGACCCTACCGCGAGCCGAGCAGAACCTCCCACCCATCCCAGACGTACGCGACCCGCTCGACCGCCGTGTCGCCGAGCTGGATCGGCGCGGTGAGCGCCGGCTTCGCTCCAAGACGCGCGTAGAAACCCCGGGCGTCATTGTCGGCAAGGACCCAGGTCAGCATCCCGGTTCTCCCGTTGTCGCGCAGCTGCGACGCAACCGATCGTAGGAGCTGTCTTCCGACCCCGCAGCCTTGCGCGCTCGTCAGCACGTACAGCGCCATGAGCTCCCCGTCGACCGCGAAAGCCCGGGTACGCTCGGCGCCTCCCGATGCGAAGCCCACGATGCCGTCCTCGGTCGAATCGGCGACGGCGAGGACGCCCGAGTGTCGCGCGATGATCGCGTCCCACTGCGCCTGGCTACGCCGGTAGGAGAGCCGCCGTAGAAACGCCGCGTCGAGCGTGTCCGCGTACGCAATCCGCCACATGTCGATGTGGATGCGGGCGATTGCCGCGGTGTCGGTAGCTCGGGCCGGTCGAACGATCGTCATTACCGATGAATATACTGTTGTGTCCCGGCCGGCGCACGACTACAATGCAGCGATGCGCGAATCCGCTGCGGAAACTAGAATCGGCATAATCGGGGGGGGGCAGCTCGGGCGCATGATGATACTCGCCGGCAAGCCGCTCGGGTTCCATTTCGGTGTAGTATCTGCGTCGCGCGATGATCCGGCGGTGTCGCTCGCCGACCGGTGGTTCCCGGGCGCGCTCGACGACGCACACGCGATAGGCGAGCTGGTCGAGTGGTCCGACGTGACGACCTACGAGATCGAGCACATCGATGTGCGCGCGCTCGTAGCGGCAGAGGCGGCCGGCGGGGCGCTTGCACCGCGTCCGGAGGTTCTTGAGCTGATCCAGGACAAACTGAAGCAGAAGCGGCACCTTGAGCGCGCCGGAATCCCGATCCCGGCGATCCTCGATGCTCCCGACTCATACCCGGTCGTTCAGAAGATCCGCTTTGGTGGCTACGATGGTCGCGGCGTGGTTGTTCTGCGCGCTGATACCGACGATCGGCTTCCTGGCGCCACGTACTACGAACGGTGCGTTGAGATCGACCGCGAGCTCGCGGTAATCGTCGCGCGGTCTACTCGTGGTGAGAGTTCGGTTTACCCGGTTGTCGATATGGAGTTCGATCCGGCAGCCTCGATCTGCTCGCGCACCGCGATCCCGGCTTCGGTTGCGGATGCGCTCGCCGAGCGAGCTCAGTCGGTTGCGCTGAACGCGGTCGCGGCGATCGATGCCACCGGCATCGTCGCCGTCGAGCTGTTTGTCACCACCGATTGCGAAGTGCTGGTCAACGAGATTGCACCGCGCCCGCACAATTCGGGACACCTGACGATCGAGTGCTGCGAAACGAGCCAATTCGAGCAGCATCTGCGCGCCGTTGCGGGTCTGCCGCTCGGATCGGTGCGCCTGTTGACGCCCGGCGTCATGCTGAACCTGCTCGGGAGCGCGGGTGCCGTGGGCACACCGTTTCTGCCGTTCCAGACCGAACTGCTTGCCGAGCCCGGCGTGCACCTCCATCTCTACGGCAAGTCGGCCGTGCGGCCGTACCGGAAGATGGGGCACGTGACGATCACCGCGGCGGTGCGCGACGACGCAGACAGGGTAGCCGATCGTGTGGCACAATACGCAGTGGTGGAAGGACGGGGCGAGCGTGAGTGAGTCGGTAGCGGTGATCATGGGAAGCACGTCGGATCTCACGGTGATGAGCGATGCGTGTTGTGTACTCGAGGAACTGGGCATCCCGTACGACGTCAGCGTCGTTTCGGCGCACCGGACTCCCCGCAGGATGTACGAGTTCGCGACCGCCGCACGCTCGCGCGGCGTCAAGGTGATCATCGCCGGCGCCGGTGGAGCCGCCCACCTTCCCGGCATGGTCGCTGCGATCACCGACCTTCCGGTCATCGGGGTGCCGGTGCGCGGCGGCTCACTGGATGGACTCGATTCGCTGCTGTCGATCGTGCAGATGCCGCGCGGCGTTCCGGTCGCGACCGTCGCGATCAACAACGCCCGCAACGCCGGTCTCCTGGCAGCACGGATTCTGTCGCTGGTCGACCCTGCGGTGACAGACGCACTCGAGTCATACCGGAAGAACGCCGAGCAGCAGGTGGAGGCTGCCGCCGCGGACCTCGAGCGCGACGGTTGGAGCGGCGCGCAGCGCACCGTCGTCGACGACGGCAAGGCCGCACGGTAACCGATGAGTAACCGTCTACCGATCAGGCCCCCAGGACGCTGGTTGAGTATCGCATCCCGGCTATCGCATCGTCTGTCGCTGGTCGAAGATGTCGCGCTCGACGCAAACGACACCGGATCGTCGCTCCTGGTCGTCGTCGCTGAGCGCGACCGCTGCGTGTACAGCGAGGTTGTGAGCCGGTCGGGGCTCGACGCACGACGCGTCACGCTGCTTCCGGTGGACACGAGCGACCCGTCGTGCCGGCCAGCTGCGATCGTCGAGCGCATCGCGGGGGCGATCGACACGCTTCGTCGACCCCGGAGCGCCGGGTCGCTCAGCGCGGCCGCGCTCGTGGCAGTGATCGATCTGGACGCGCTCTTTGCGCTGACGCAGTCGACGGTCGACAAGCTCGACGCCGTCACGCGACTGGACGACATCGTGCGCGACGGCGCGGCCGACCGACCTGCGGCGACCGTTGAGCTGGTATCGCCGCTCTCGATTCCGAAGGGGTTCGGTGAGGAGTTCCTGTCGCTTCACAGTCGATGGCTCGTCGACTCTGAATCGACCGAGCGCGATATCGCAGCTGCATCGCTTCATCTGTCTGGTGAGGTCACCGAGTGGAGGAGCCGGTACCTGGAGCTTCTGAGGACCGGTGGATCCGCCGCAGCAGACGCGCGCCCGCTGGTTCTGGGCGAGTTCCGGCGAGGCGTGCTTCTGTTGTCGCTCGACTTCACGATCCGTTACGCGTCCGAGCGTGCGGCCGACCTTCTTGGGGTGAGTGTCGCGCAGCTTGTCGACCGGCCTCTCAGCGTCCACCTGGACGGTGTCGATCTCGCGACTCTCAGGCGGGAGGCCGCCCGAGTGGTTGCCGGCGGCACGAGCGCACCGTTCGTCGCGTCGTGGCGGCTCGCACCGGGGCACTACGAACCGCGCGAAGTGACCATCGACCAGCTGACCGCGGTGCGGGTCTCCGTCGGATACATCGTGTCGATCGCGCGCGTGGAGACGGTCCGGGGTCCGCGTGCCGCGTATCGGGATTCGCGGGAGAACGCGGTCGCGGCAAACGGTGAAGACGCCTCCGATGAGATGCTGGTCGAGGAGAACCTTGACTCGCTCGACGGGACTCCGATCACGCGGCGCGAGCACGAGGTGTTGCTCTTGATCCTGCAGGACAAGACGAACCGCGAGATCTCACGACATCTGAACATCGCAGAGGTTACCGTCAAGAAGCACCTGACCAGTGTCTATCGCAAGCTGCGTATCACGAATCGAAGAGAGCTCGCGCGCAGTTTTTCGGTCCCCCGCGATGACGGGACGAAGAGGTCGTAGATGGCAAGCAGAATCCTACTCGTCGAAGACGAGCCGGTAATCGCGTCGAGCATCGCTCGAAGACTCAGGCACATTGGATACGAGGTGGTCGCCAGCGCGTCATCCGGCGACGCTGCGCTGCGGCTGATCGATCAGAGCGTCCCGGATCTGGTTCTGATGGACGTCAAGATCGAGGGTCGAATGGACGGGATCGACACCGCCGGAGCGGTGCGCGACCGGTTCGGCGTTCCCGTAGTGTTTCTGACCGCGTACGCCGATGAGTCGACCCTTGATCGGGCCA
>SKVA01000297.1 GCA_007129695.1 Spirochaetaceae bacterium
AATGAAGGGTGTGGTCTTGTTCGTGTGGCATTGCTGGTTCTTGATCGAGCATCTCACCAAGGCGACCCCGCTACGGCGCGGATCGCCTCGGCTCGAAATACGTGGAGCCCCTACATCCCCACCTTCGCCGCAAGCCCGAAGGTGAGTAATCCGGCGTCCAGGCCCAACGTTGTGTCGAGCGTGTAGTCGATCCGGATGCCGAACGCGGTGAACAGCGTGTTCTGGAACGTCTGGCCGAACGCGTTCGCAAAGATCCCGATACCCGCCGCCGCGTTGCCACCCGAGATGCCGGCGGCAACCGACAGCCCGATCTGGCGCGCGACGAAGTAGTGGATCCGAAGGAGCGTCTGGTTCGGCATGTTCGCGCCGTCGCCGTCGACGTACGTGAAGCCCGCCTGCACGCTCGGAGCGACCGTGAGGTTAATCGTCATCGACTGCCCCACGCCCAGACCTTCGTTCGCCGGGTCCATGTTGTACGCGAACACGACGCCGGTCTCTATTCCGACGATCTGCTGGTCACCGCTCTGCGCCCAGAGACCCGCCGCGACCAGCAGGATCAAACCCGCAAGGATGAATCTGCGCATCGATTCCTCCCCTACAGACCGAAGATGCTTGCTATACCCAGCACCACCGAACCGCTGTCGATTCCATCGGTAATGTTGAACAGATACTCCAGCTTGATCTTCAGCGCCGTTGAGAACGAATCGTCGCTACGCGACTGGAACGCGTTGAAGAAGACCCCGGCGCCGCCCGCCGCCGCCGCAGCGCCACCGCCCGGGGATGCACCGCCAACCATCACGTTCATTCCCATCACCGGGCTCAGGAAGTACGACAGCCGGAACATCCCGTACGTGTCGATGACGCCCGCGCCGCCTGAGATCAGCGTTGTCGCGAACCCCGCCTGCACGTTGTTCGCCACCGTGAAGTTGAGCCCGAACCCGTGCCCGCCGACGATCTCGCTGTCGTCCAGGCGGAAGCCGCCGGCGAAGCCCAGCTCGATCCCCAGGATCCGGTTGTCGGTCTGCTCCTGCGCGACAAGCGCGCCGGCGACCAGCACCAGAACCAACACTACAGCCATCTTTCTCATACCACTCTCCTGACATGGATTGTCGCGGCCTACGGCCACGCGTAACCCGAATCGAGTGCGGTGGCTACGACTCCCCGACCAGCGAGACTCAAGGATCGTACCGCAACCACCGCGGAGGAATTCCGACGCAGGCACGCCTTCGGCACTGCACCGCGCTCGCGCGCAGTCAGGCTTCCCGGGTCTGTCACGCTGACTACTGCCGTGGCCGAAACTCACTGACAGACCTCAGGCGGTCCTGCATCGTTCGCTATGGACAGCAACTAGCGTGCCAATTCGAACACAGTTTCACTCACTAACCCACAGCCGTAACTAGCGTTACGGTAGCCACTTGGCCTGCGCTTCGCGCGGCCCGCCGTACAGACGCGGTAGCGCTGTGACTGGAGTCACAACCGCCGAAACCGCAGACGCGCTTCGTGCCCGTCGGCACACTATCAGCCGGCAGCGCCTCGGCGGCGCAACCGCTTGCTGATCGCCGACGCGGAAAGCCCGAGCAGCCGTGCGGCCGCCGACTGATTCCGATCGGTGCGCCGAAGCGCCTCGTCTATCAGCTGGTCGGTAAGGTCGTCTATCGACGGCAGTACCGGCGGGAAGCTGACCGGTGGCGTCGAGCGCGCCCCGGCGTCCAGATTCCGCTGAAGGAGCGACGCGGCCAGCTGCTCCACGTCGCCGCCGTCGATCCGCGGATCGCGCCCGTACGACACCAGCGTTGTTACAAGGCTGCTGAGCTCGCGTACGTTCCCCGGATAGTCGTAGTCACAGAGCATCCCGATCGTGAGCGGGCTGAGCGTGGGAGGCTCCACGCAGAGCTCTCCGGCAGCAAGCCGTACGAAGTGTTCGGCCAGCAACGGGATGTCGCCGCGCCGGGCGCGCAGCGGCGGCAGCTGGAAGTGGAACGTCGTGAGCCTGAAGAAGAGGTCGGGCCGGAACGCGCCGCTGCGCACGCGATCGACGAACGACTGGTTCGTCGCCAGGATGATCCGCGCGCGGGAAACCGACGGAACGTCGGCGCCGATCGGATAGTAGGTGCCGTCTTCGATCAGCCGCAGCAGCTTCACCTGCGACGCCGGCGACAGGTCGCCAATCTCATCCAGGAAGAGCGTCCCGCCGCGCGCACGCTCGATCAGACCAGCCCGGTTGGTCGCCGCGTCGGTGAACGAGCCGCGGCGATGGCCGAACAGCGTGTCGCTGAACAGCTGGTCATCGACGCCGGCAACGTTTTCCGTGACCAGCTCACCGCGCCGTCCACTCGCGCGGTGCAGTCCGCGCGCGAGCACTTCCTTGCCGGTTCCAGTCTCGCCGGTGATCAGGATCGGGGCCGAGCTCCGCGCGACCCGCGCGCCCACTTCGAGGATCCTTCTGATCTCAGCGTCCTGCGTGACGAAGTCGAAGAACGGGTCGTCGGCGACGCCGTCACCATCGTCTCCGACCGGGGCGGTCGGTGCGACCCGGTCGCCGGCAAGATCGGCGAACAAACGGTCGGTCTCGTCTTCGGTGTAGTACGCGTCGGCCCCCGCCTGAATCGCGCGGATCGCGCACCCGACATCGGTTGCCGGGCCGACCGCGAGCATCCGCGGCCGGTCGGGGAGCGACGCGATCGTCGTGATCGCCGACACCGACGCCTCCGACTCGTCGTCGACCAGGAAGACGATCGGCTGCGCGTCGGGCAGCCGCGCGCAACGCACGAGCCGGTCCACGCCGGTCACGTGGTCGACGCGGCCGGCTACGCGCTTCGCAAACGCGACGAGCAAATCGGGAGGCGACTCCAGCGGTCTGGAGAAGAGGATGTACCGGTCGTCTGCTCTATCCACGTGACGCCACCGAATAGCAAGATTCGTGCCATTCTGGGGCGATGTGCGGCCGCATAACTATCTACTGGAGATGGCATTAGCGATCGTCTGGATATGCGCCCACCGGCTGCGGGGCACGATCGTGACGCTGGTCACAGTCGGGACGGCGGACGGCGCGACGCTGGGACGGTCGGCACAGCCGTGCCTACTCCGCCGCCTTCATCCGCTTGCTGACCGCCGACGGTAGATTGGCTCGGTCGGCGCCATGGTGTATTATTGAAGAGAGGTGTCCGCGATGGTGTCCACATTGACCGCGCGCTACGTGAAGATCGACTCAGGCTACATGGGTCAAATACTGGAATGGCCTGAGGTGGTCACCGAGGGTTCCGACCTGGAGGAGTGTCGCGCATCCTTGAAAGACGCGCTACACGAAATGGTTCTGGCGTATCGCGACATGGGCAAGGAACCCCCTCAGGAACACGCCCTATTTGAGCCACTCGCCATCCACGCGCTCTGATGTCCGTAAAGCGCTCAGACATTGTTCGCCTTCTGGAGCAGCACGGATTCAGGCTCATCAGGGAGGGCAGCAACCACACCATCTACAGTAACGGTGAAAAGACCGTCCCGGTGAAACGGCATACACGATTCGACCGCACGACGGCAAACGAGCTCTGCAAGCAGGCCGGCGTCGGCAAGCCCTGGTAACAACGCGTCAACGGGATGGTTCGGGTACGCCTGCTCCGCCGCCTTCATCCGCTTGCTGACCGCCGACGGGCAGAGGCCGAGCATGCGCGCGGCGGCCGATTGGTTGCCGTCGGCGCGGCGGACCGCCTCCTGGATGAGCATCGTGACCAGTTCGTCGACGCGCGGAAGGCGCTCCGGGAAGATCACGCCATCCTGGTCGGCCGCCGACCGGTCGGCGGCGGCGAGCGCCGCGTTGATCGGGATGCCGGGGCCGGAGACCAGGCGGTCGAGTTTGGGTCCGGCGCACGTCGCTACGGCATGGTAGCAGATCGCGCGCAGCTCCCGGACGTTACCCGGAAACGAATACGCGCGTAGCCGACGCAGAAAGCCTGACGCTACGATCGGGACTGGGACGCCGAGCTCCTGCGCCGCCTGCGCGGCGAACCGGTCGACCAGTAGAGGGACATCGCCGGGCCGGTCGCAGAGCGGCGGGACGCGCAGTTCGTGCACGCGAAGCCGATAGTAGAGGTCGCGCCGGAACAGCCCGTCGCGCACGCGCTCTTCCAGATCGCGGTGCGTCGCTACGACGAATCGCGCGTTGGTCGTCCGCGGTGTGTCGGCGCCGATCGCGTGGAACTCACGGTTTTCGATCAGCCGAAGCAGCTTGGTCTGCGCGGCGGGGCTCAGGTCGGCGATCTCATCCAGAAAGAGCGTGCCATCGTGCGCGCGGGCTACCAGCCCGGCACGGTCGCCGGTCGCTCCGGTGAAGCTCCCGCGGCAATGGCCGAACAGCGCGTCGTTGAACAACGCGTCGTCAAGCCCGGCGACGTTCTCCGCGACGAATCGTCCGCGGCGTCCGCTCGCGTCGTGTACGTCGCGCGCGATCAGCTCCTTGCCGGTACCCGTCGCTCCGGTGATCAAAACCGTCTGCGCGGTCGGCGCGACCAGCTCGACCTGAGCCAGAAGCGACAGCAGACGCGCGTCGCGCGTAATGATACGCGCAAAGACGCCCGGGTCGCGCGGCAGAAGGCCTGGACACGTCACCATCGGGCCGGCTGCGTCGGTCTGCGGCAGCGGCACGCCAAGCCGCTCGAGCGCGCGCGCGACCGACTGCTCGTCGCGAAGCTCGCCGAGCCACGCGACGCCCATCTCCAGCACGCCCAGTACCTGGTGCCCGATCAGCGAGCGGATCAGCACGGCGGTCGCAACGCCGCGCGCGCGCAAACTCAGCACGGCGCTCCGGACGATCGGACCCAGGTCATCGGCGACGACGAGCGCCGCGCGTACGCATCCGGCGAAATCGGCGATCGCGTCGCCTGCGGTGTGGTCGAGCGCGACCGACCGAAACGGTACACCCGACGCGCGAAGGAACTCCGCCGCGACATCCGGGCGCGCGTCCGGTGACGCGTCAGCGGGGCAGAGCAGTGCGATCAAGGCTATTCCCGCTCGTCTGGAGATTTAGGAGACTCAGCACAGGTGAGATTCTACTCGTGTATGACCGGAATCACAATCCGGAGATTCCCGTAGTCGAGTTTAGGGGAATTCCCCTAGACTCGACAACGAGTCGCGTGAGCTCTGAGACGTTTCGGACCGACAGCTTGCGGTAGATGCTTGCCTTGTGCGCTTCGACGGTCTTTGGACTCACGCCGAGCTCATCGGCACCTCGGTGGTTGTCAGGCCGTCGGCGAGCGCGACGGTGACCTCGACCTCGCGCCGCGTGAGCGCGCTTCGGTAGTCGGATCGATCGCTCTGCTCGCGGTCGATGAGCGCCGCGGCGACCTCCACCGACGCGTACACGCCGCCGTCGGCGACCGCGCGCAGCGCGGCGTGCAGCTCGGTGTCGGCGGAGCCCTTGGTCAGGTACGCGCTGGCTCCATTTCTGAACGAGCTTCGGACGAACTCCCCCGAGCTGTGAACCGACATCATGATCACCGGAACCGGTGGGGTCAGGCCGACGAACCACGGAATAGCGTCCAGCCCCGAACCGTCGGGTAGCGTGATGTCGAGCACCACGACGTCGGGCCCGTTTGCCGTGGCGATCTCGCGCGCTTCGGCGAGCGTACTCGCCTCGAGGACGACGTCGAAATCCGGCTGCGCGGCAAGGCTCGCGCTCACGCCCGCGCGGAACAGCGGGTGATCGTCAACCAGCAGGACAGTTGTCTTTGCCACTCTACTCTCCGTTGGGTATCTGCAGCGTCACCGTCGTCCCGTCGCCCGGATGCGACCGCACCGCAAGCGTGCCGCCGATGATGTTCGCGCGCTCGGCGAGCGTCAGCAGGCCAAGCCCGCGTCGGCTTGCCGGATCGGTCGTGTCGAACCCGCTCCCATCGTCGTCGATCGAAACCCACGTGGTATCGTCGTCGGCGCGAATCTCGACGACGATCCGCGTCGCGTGGCCGTGCGTGAGCGCGTTCGCAACCGACTCCTGGACCACCCGAAACACGTGGATCCGGTGCGACGCGGGTATGGACAGGACCACCTGCTCATCGGTCACAACGCTGATCGTCGTCGGACCCGCTCCGTTCACGTCGTCGGCGAGCTCGCGAAGCGCGCTGTCGAGCCCCAGATAGTGCAGCTCGGGCGGATGGAGCCGACGCGCAAGCGATCGCACCAGATCACGAACGCTCTGGACGGTCTGCGAGACGCGCTGGAGGGTCTCGGTACTCACCGCGTTCGTACTCCCGCCGTCGGCGACCGACGCGAGCTGGAACTGGACCGCCGCGAGTTCCTGCCCGACGGTATCGTGGAGCTCCATCATCAGCGACCGCTGACGGATTTCGAAGAGCGCGAGTTGCCGCCGAGCCAGCTGCTGAACACGGCGGCGCTCTTCGGTCAGGCGGCGGACCGCCCGACCCGACACGGCCGCCGAGCCGATCGCTGCGATCAGACCAAAC
>SKVA01000036.1 GCA_007129695.1 Spirochaetaceae bacterium
AAGGTGTTCGGCCAGTGACGCGCCCCGCCGACCAGGATCTGGAGCGGATGAACCGGGAGGTCTCCGCGATGGAACCGCCCGACATGCTCGCCTGGGCCGGAGAAGAGTTCGGTACCGGGGCCGCAGTCGCGTCGAGCCTCGGGGCCGAGGATCAGGTGCTCACTCACATGATCGCGCAGCGCCGGTTGCCGCTGCGCGTGTTCACGCTCGACACCGGTCGTCTGTTCCCCGAGTCGTACGACCTGATCGAACGCACGCGCAAAGAGCTCGGCGTGTCGATCGAGGTGTTCTTTCCCGACCCGACCGCGGTCGAGGCGATGGTCCGCGAAGAAGGCGTGAACCTCTTCTACCGCAGCGTCGAGCTACGCCAGCGATGCTGCGGGATCAGGAAGGTAGAGCCGCTGCGCCGCGCGCTGTCGGGCGCGTCGGTGTGGATCGTCGGGCTGCGGAATGACCAGTCGCCTACCCGCTCGGGCGTCGACACGCTCGAATGGGACGACGCGAACGGGCTGCTGAAGCTCAGCCCGCTCGCGCGATGGAGCGCCGACGACGTGTGGGCGTACGTCCGCGCGCACGGCGTCCCGTACCATCCGCTTCACGATCGCGGGTTTCCGTCGATCGGTTGCGCGCCGTGCACGCGCGCGGTCGATCCCGGCGAGGACCCGCGGGCGGGCCGCTGGTGGTGGGAACGCCCCGACCAGAAGGAGTGCGGGCTCCACCAGCCGACGGAGGCCGCCCCGCGCGTTTCGGTCGATCGCTTCTCTACCTGACTCGCCCCAAGCCGAGCATCCGGATCATCCACGCGGGAAGCGATCTGTCGGCGGGACGCCGCGTCAGATCAAGGCTCAGCCCCAGGCGCTTCATGATCGGGACCCGGTGCGTTTCGACGAACTCGATCAGCGTACGGTCGGGGTCTTCGACGTAGCTGAACCTGCCGGCGGCGCTGCCCATCCCGAACGACTGTCCGCTATCGACGGTGAACGCGTGACCCGCGTGCGCGCACGCGGCTGCGAGCTCGTTCATCCCGCGAACGTCAAAGCAGAGGTGGATGAAGCCAAGGTCACCCCAGAATCTGCCGTCGAACACCGCGCGGCCGGCCTTCGCGAGCGGCTGCACGATCTCGAGCGTGCTCGTCCCCATCAGCTTTGAAAACGGACCGACGCGCGGCTTGGCGTGCGTCAGAAGCACCCTGCGGTATTCGCCGTCGCCCCCTTCGAGCCGCCCGAGGTCGGCGAAGACGCCCCTCGCGTCGCTGAGCACCGTGTCGTAACCGAGTACGTCGCGATAGAGCGGCATCGCCCGCTCGATGTCGGAAGAGCCGACGATCGCTCCGGCGACCCCACCGACTACCGCCGGGCGGCCGAACCACTCGGACGCGGGGGCGACCTGGAACAGGTTGCCGTATGGATCGCGGACAAAAAACCGGCGCGCGCCGTCCGGGCCGGCGGTCGGCTCGCCTATCACGTCGGCTCCCAGATCCGACAGCGACCGGAACGCGGCGTCGACGTCGCAACTCTTCATCACACCGGCCAGGATCCCCACGTCGCCTATCCGGGGGCCGCGCGACGGCGGCTCGGGTTCACGACTCGTGAACTGCCATATCTCAAAGCCCGCGCCTCCGCTCAGGTTCAGCGCAAGCACCGCGTTTCGGCTGTGGACCGCGTTTCCCGTGTAGCGCGTCATCAACGGCGCGTCGGCTTCGTCCTGGAAGACCGGCACGTCCATGCCGAACGCAGCCCGGTACCACCGCCACGCGTCGGCGACGTCGCGCACACCGATCCCGAGCTGCTGAATCCCGCTGATCGTGTAGCTCATCGCGCACCTCCGAGTCGCATCTCATCGCGGACCACGCGTAGCTGCTCTATCGTGTAGTCGAGCTGCTCGCGCGTGTGCGCCGCGCTGACCTGCATCCTGATCCGCGCCGCGCCCTTCGGAACGACCGGGAACGAAAACCCGATCACGTAGACGCCGAGCTCGAGGAGTCGATCGGCCACCCGATGCGCGAGCGCAGCGTCTCCGAGCATGATCGGGACGATCGGGTGCTCGCCGTCGGGAACATCGAGCCCGAGGTCGCGGATCTTCGCGCGGAAGTAGCTCGTGTTCTCCGCCAACCGGTCGCGCAGCGTCGTGTCGGCCTCCAGGAGGTCGAGCGCCGCAAGGCTCGCCGCGACGATATTGGGCGCGACGCTGTTCGAAAACAGGTAGGGCCGCGACCGCTGGCGCAAAAGCTCTACGATCTCTGTCCGGGCGGCCGTGTACCCGCCGCTCGCGCCGCCGAGCGCTTTGCCGAGCGTGCCGGTCATGATGTCGACGCGCCCCATGACGTCGTTGTGCTCGTGACTCCCGCGCCCGGTCGCGCCGAGAAACCCGACCGCGTGACAGTCGTCGACCATAACGAGCGCGTCGTACCGCTCTGCAAGGTCGCAGATACCGCGCAGATTCGCGATCGTCCCGTCCATCGAGAACACGCCGTCGGTCGCGATGACTCGTACCTCGGCGTCGGATGCCGCGCGCAGCTGCTCCTCCAGGTCGGCCATATCAGAGGTCCGGAAGACGTAGCGTTTCGCCTTGCAGAGGCGAACCCCGTCGATGATGCTCGCGTGGTTGAGCGCGTCGCTGATGATCGCGTCTTCGGGACCGAGCAGCGTCTCGAACAGCCCTCCGTTCGCGTCGAAGCACGACGCGTAGAGGATCGCGTCGTCGAACCCCAGGAACGACGCGATGCGACGCTCGAGCTCCTTGTGGATCGTCTGCGTCCCGCAGATGAACCGGACCGACGCGAGCCCGAAGCCCCACCGGTCGATGCTGTCGCGCGCGGCGGCGACCACCGATTGATGATTCGCGAGCCCGAGGTAATTGTTCGCGCAGAAGTTGATCACCTCTTCACCGGCGACCGCGATGCGCGAGTCCTGCGGCGATGTGATCACCCGCTCGGTCTTGCGAAGCCCGGCTGCATCAATCTCTTCGAGCGCCTTCGCAAACCGTGCGCATGTCGATCCGTACATGATTCCTCCGTTCGGCCAGTGTAGCGCACGATGATCGCTCGGGAAAGGTCGGCCGACGGCGTCAGAACACGATCGCGAGCACCGTGTTCGCCGCCGCGACCGTGCCAAGCATGATCGCGCCGATCGCGTCGGTCGTCGTCACCAATCGAGGAGCCGGTCCAGCGCCTCCGGCCGGCGCGGCGCGACCGGCCGGCGCGGCGTCGCCGTCGAAACCGGGGTAGATCTCCAGCAGCGCGTCGTCGATGCTCGACACGAGCGCGGTCGCACGGATCCGCTGCCGCGATTCGAGCACGATCTCGAAGTAGTAGAAGACGCGCGCGACCAGTCCACCGAAAGATCCGGGCAGCTTCAGGTCGGGCCGGACCGCAAACAGCGATATGAAGACCAGGCCCGCGATCGCGAGCCCCTTGAACACACCCTGTTCGAGCGCGCCCGACGTGATCGTCACCGGGCCGACCTCGAGCATCACGCGACCGAGCGGGGTCAGCAGGTTGAACAGTGTGATCGACGAAACGATCATCACGAAGTACCCCCACCGGATCCGCTTACCGGCGTACGTCGCGAGCATTGCGAAGACCAACACTTGTGCGGCGCGCACGACTATCGACGACTGAAACAGAAACGCGACGATCGACACGATGCCGCACACGAACACGTCGCGCGCCGACGCGTGCAGGGCGAGCCGGTTCGGCGGCCGGGGGCGACGCCTACGCGCCACCGATCGCTTCCTTCATGCGAGCGAACCAGCGCGACCGCTCGGCGAACCGTTTCGCGAACACACCGACGACCAGACCGCTCGCGACACCGATCCCAAGGAACGCGGGTGCGATGACCCACGCGGTCGACCCGAAGATGAAGGTGACCGACAGGCTGATCTGCACGACGTTGCTCGCGAGCGATCCGAACAGGCTCACCCCGACGAGCGAAATCCACCGACGCCCCGCGCGGTGCACCGCGAGCATCACGAGCGCGCTCGCGATGCTGCCCGCGGCCGAAAACAGAAAGACGTAGCTCGCGAGCGTTCCGTTGACCAGCCCCTGCCCGACGACCTTCAGCGCGACAAGGAGCAGTACGTATCCTGGAGAGAAGAGCTCGAGCGCGAGCAGCACGGGTATATTCGCGAGGCCGAGCCTGAAGAACGGCACGGGTTTCGGGAAAAGGTATTCGAGTGTCGAAAAAAACAGACAGAGCGCCCCCATGAACGCAACCAGGTCGAGTCGGCGCTCGCGCGTGTCCGTACGCATTGCGGCTATAGTATCGATGCGTTCGCGCGGTGTCTAATCCATTCCCGCTTGACGATTCGGTGATCTCGTACTTCAATAGTAGTGGAGGTGGCCCATGTTCGCACACGTCAAGGATCTTGAGGGATTCCGCATCGCCGCGAAGGACGGTGAGATCGGCCACGTGACCGATGTCTATTTCGAAGACACCGATTGGGTAGTCAGGTACTTCGTCGTCGCGACCGGATCGTGGTTGTTCGGGCGACGCGTTCTGGTCTCGCCGAACTCGGTCAAGTCGGTCGACTGGGACAAGCGCGCGGTCTGCGTTGAGCTGACGCGCGAGCAGGTACGCGACAGCCCCGACATCGACACCGACCGGCCGGTTTCCCGGCAGCAGGAGGCCGAGTACCACCTGTACTACAACTTCCCTCCGTACTGGGGCGGCGTCGCGCTGTGGGGCCGCTACGACGAGCCGGGAGGCGAACCATCGGCGGAAGACACCGCGGTGGCAGAGGCCGACAAAGACCACGCGGTCGGTGCCGACAACAGGCTGCGCAGCGTCAATGAAGTACTCGGGTACAAGGTGATCGCGATCGACGGACAGGTCGGTCACGTCGAGCACTTCCTGGTCGACCCGCAGAGCTGGGCGATTCGCTATCTGGTCGTCCATGCCGGCAAGTGGCTCTCGCGGCACGAATCGCTGACGACGCCGAAGCTCGTCGACCGGATCGTGTGGGCCGATGCGACGGTCAACATCAACACGTCGAAAGCCCTGATGGAGAGCGCGCCCGAGTACGACGATTCGCGCAGCCTCACGCGCGAGCAGGAGACCGCGATGTTCACGCATTTCTCTGTTCACCCGTACTGGGACGAGTGATGGCGCGACGGCGACGCTCGTTCGGCCTCGCCCTTGGCGGCGGCGCTGCGCGCGGAATCGCTCATCTGGGGGTGCTCAAGGCGCTTGAGGAGCGAGGTTTGCGCGCCGACCTTGTGGCAGGCACGAGCGCCGGCAGCATCGTCGGTGCGCTCTACGCGGGCGGACACTCGTACAGCGATGTAGCCGAAATCGTGCGGACCGTTGACTGGAATGATCTGGTCCAGCCGTGTCTGCCACGACTCGGGCTGGTTCGTGCGGACAAGCTCGAGCGTCGGGTCGACGAGCTACTCGGTGGTCGATCCTTCGATGAGCTCGACATCCCGTTTGCAGCGGTGGCGGTCGATCTGGTGAGCGGCACCGAGGTTGTCATCAGCGACGGAAACGTCGCGGCGGCCGTCCGCGCGAGCTGCAGCATCCCCGGCATCTTCGAGCCGGTCGTCGACGGATCGCGCGTGCTTGTCGACGGCGGAGTTCTCAACGACGTTCCGGCCGATGTCGCTCTTTCGATGGGCGCGGACTGCGTGCTCGCGGTCGATCTGAACAGCGACATGCTGTCGCCACGCGTTCCCGAATCGGTTTTTCAGGTGATAATCGCGTCGTTTTCGGTGCTCGCGCGCGCGCGACATCAGCAGGCGCTCGACGATCCGCGCGTGATCACCGTTACACCGCGCCTGGCCGAGTATCCATATCACAACATGAAACCGGTGGACGAGTTGATCGAAGCGGGGCTGGTCGCGACCGCCGCGGAGATTCACCGTCTGATGAAGAAGCTCCGCAGGCCGGCATTGTCGGGACCGGCACCAACGGTACACTGAGCGCGGCGGGATTCGAACCCACGACCTCTGCCTCCGGAGGGCAGCGCTCTATCCAGCTGAGCTACGCGCCCGACCTCAGCAATCTACGCCGGAGATGCCCGACTGTCAAGATTCCCCGGCCGCCTGAGGTTTGCAGCCGGTGTTGACAGCCTTCCGGTCTGTCCACACTATCGCAGCCAATGAAAGTCACCGCAAAAACCCTTCCGTCAGTCGGTCGCATCGCACTGCTGTGCATGGTCGTCGGGACGCTTTTCTGGGAGCTGCTGTCGCGGGTCCTACTCACTGCCGGGATCGATCTGGCGTTGTCGGTCGGTCCGGTCGGTTTTGACGTGTACGTGCTTGCTGTCTCGATCCGCGCGAACCCGGGAACGCTCCTGGGCTTGATCCCGGCGCTCGTCGTCGTGCGGAACCTCTGATGTCGATCGATACGATTCGCCTTGTCCTTGGCTCCGCATCGCCGCGTCGTCGAGAACGCTGACTTCGACGTCGAGACTCACGTCGTC
>SKVA01000254.1 GCA_007129695.1 Spirochaetaceae bacterium
AAGACCGGACAGGTTCGGTCAGAAAGAGAAGAGACGTCTGGAGCTGCGTGATCGTGGTCTCCCGCGCGATCTCGGTTCGGCGACGCTCGGATATATCCTCCATGATCGCAGCGCACACCCCGTGGCGGGTCACGTGAGAGTCGGAGACGACCGCGGACAGGTTCACGATCGACGACCCGCCATCGGACCGACCGATCTGGAGCACCGTGTTGTGAACGGCTCCATCGGCGCGCAGCCGCGCCGCGAACGCGTCGAACGCCTGCGACGTCGATACCGCAGCGCGTAGCGACACCGACTGCGCGTCGCGGTCGACCCCGAACAGCCGCCGCGCTGCGTCGTTGAGCTCGAAGATCGTCATGTCGTCGTCCATCGCCGCTCTGAACACGCCGCTACTGATCCGCTCGGCGAGCGCTTCGTACTTCGCCTGGCTCTCCCCGAGCTCGTCGCGCAGCTGCTGGTGCCTGGTCGCGTGCGCGACGGTGAGGATCACCCCCTTCTCGCCCGAAAAGAACACCGCCGACGAGGACAGAAGCGCGAGCACCATCGACCCGTCGCGTCGACGGATCGGCAGTTCGACCGCGTCGCGAATCTCTTCACCGGCGATCATCCTGGACAGGTGTGCGCGATCCTCCTCGCCGTCGGCGACGACGATGTCGTGCACGTCGAGGAACGCGAGTTCGGTCGCCGAGTAGCCGAGCATGTCGAGCACCGACGCGTTTGCGTACGTGCACCGTCCATCGACCAGGAGCAGCGTCCCCCCGGTCGACGACTCGACGAGCGCGCGGTACCGCTCGTGCGATACGCGCAGTTCGCGCTCGGCATCGCCACGCTGCCGCTCGGCGCGCAACGCCTGGTACGCGACCGCGGTGAGGAGCACCACCGCTACGATCGTCACGACGAACGATACGTCGACGATCCGGCCGGTCACCGCGCGGATCTCACGGTTCACGTCGTCGACGTAGATGCCGGTACCGATGATCCAGCCCCACGGATCGAACCGCCGGACGTACGACTCCTTCGGCTCGAGCCGCTCGGGGTCGTCCTGCCACTGCCAGACGTAGGTCACGTACCCCGACGGCTCGATCCTCACCGCGTCGACGAACCGAACGAACGGTCTGATCCCGTCGGGATCGGTGAAGTCGGAAAGGTCGTTTCCCTCCAGATCGGGGCGGTACGGGTGCATGACCATGCGCGGGTGTGCATCGGTGATCCAGAAGTAGTCGAGTCCGTCGGGTCCGTATCGCAGACGCCTGATCCGCTCGACCGCGAGATCCTGCGCCTCCTGCTCCGACAGCGCGCCGGACTCGGCATCGTTGTAATAATCGCGGAGGATGCTCCACGCGGAGTTCGTGAGCTCGGCGGTCATCTCGCGCTTTCGCTCGAGCAGCCCGTGCTCCATGGTCGGTATCAGGTACCCGAAGATCAACGCCACGAAGAAAGCGATCACGAGCACGGCTGGAAGCACGATCCGCGCGATCAGCCACGGCCAGTTCAGCGGCGCGTACACGACGTCTTCGATCCGACCTGGCCGGGCAGGCGCGTGGTTCCCGTTTCGCGCGTGGTCGCCCAGAGCCTCCCTGAAAAGTTTCCAGCGCGCTATGGGAATCTCCACCCCGGGTTCGCTCGCCCCATCGCGTCGCGGTCCGTGGAAGTCGCTTCCGCCGGTCACGAGCAGGCCGTGACGGTCCGCGAGTTCGACCAGTAGCTCCCGATCTTCAACGGGATACGGCTTGTAGTACGCCTCGATCCCGTCCAGGCCGGCGCCTGCAAGCCGAGCGATAAGCGCATCAACAGACTCGCGGTCCCGACCGGTCAATGGGTGCGCAAGAACCGCGATTCCGCCCGCCCGGTGGATCAGTTCGATCGCGCGATCTGCGTCACCGACGGTCGCGTAGAGCTCCCGTATGGACGCGGAGTCGGGGTCGAACCCGTACGCTAAGAGGTGAATCTCTGCGGCGTCGACGAGCGCGTGAATCTCCGCCCCCGCGAACTCGACGAATCCGCGTCGGGCAGCGACATCGTGAAACGCGGAGAGTCCGTCGGTGGTGTGGTGATCGGTCAGCGCGGCGAACCGTGCCGACGCGTCGGCGGCAAACCCGGCGACCTCTCCCGGAGAGTAGTACCCGTCGCTGCGATCGGAATGGCAGTGCAGATCGACGACGATCGTCTCTTCGCCGTCCCGCCCGCCGACTGGTTCACCGGCCATGCCGGATTATACCACGACGATCGTAGCGATGGCCGATGCGCGCGCGAGCGCGCCGAAAAAACGCGGCGTCTATGCGCCGGCGTTGGAGGGAGAAACGGGCAGTGGCAGGTCGATGATCCACGCGGTACCGCCGGTCTGGTCGACGAACGCGGTTCCGCCGGCGCTCTCCGCCAGCGACACGACGATCTGCCGGCCAAGCTCCTCACGCGCGGTATCGGCCGGCTCATCGGGCACCGCGTCACTCGTCGTGATCCGTACCCGACCGTCGTACGCCGAAACGCCGATCCGCAGACGCGGAGCGGCGTCGGATCGCAACGCTCGGTCGATCGCACCGAGCGCGATCTCGTGGAGGATCAGCGCAACGCGGAGCGCCAGATCGACCGGAACCAGACCGTCGACCGATACGTCGGTGGACAGATCGACGGGTCGGTGCCCTACCAGGTCAGTCACTTCGCGAAGGTACTCCTGCAGGAAGTACGCCAGATCGGTCTCCTGCGACGGCGTCGCGGCGAACAGCGCGTCGTGTAGTCGCGACAGCGACCAGATCCGGTTCTGCGCGCCTTCGACCCACGCCGCATCAACGGGATTGGCCAACGCGTCGCGCTCGAAGCTCAGCATCGACGATACGAGCTGCAGATTGTTCTTCGTCCGGTGGTGCATCTCCGCAAGCAGCGCGCGATTCGCGTCGAGCGCGTCTCGCTCGGCGATCAGCGCGGTCTCCAGGTCGGCGGTGCGGTCGGCGACCCGCTCCTCGAGCACGATCTCACGCTGCTCCGACTCGCGGATCCGCCGCACGATCACGTACCACCCGACCGACGCGAGCGCCGAGGCTGCGATGACGGCGTTCACCAGCTGACGCCCCCCGCCCGGTAGGTTCGCGCTGCCACCGACGACGATCGCGGCGACAAACGCGCCAAGAACCACGCTGACGGTGAGTCGTCCGTACCGCTTCAGGTACCCCAGCTCCCACGCGTAGAGCAAAGCGAGAAAGATGATTATGAAACCGGTCAGATTGAGAGGCGAGCCATCCCACGTCGCGTAAAGCCCGGCCACGAGCGCGTAGACGGGTTGCACCCACCCGAGCCTTGCGACGAAGACGCTCGCAAGCGCGAGAGCACCCCCGAGCGCAAGCGACCAGACAAAAGGCGATGCGATCACCGCCCAGAGCGAGGCCGCCCGGTCGCTCAGGATCGACGCGTTGAGCACGGCGACCGTAAAACTCGCGACGGCAATGACCGCACCTACGATTCGGCGGCCAGTCGATCCGTGTGCTTTGATGTTCATCCACGTCGGACTATAGCGCATTCCACCAGTTCAGCGTCCCCGCTTCCAGGCTGAAGATCGCGTCCATCTCTGGAGACCGGACGGCGTTGACCTGGGCGGTCAGTCGCTCGATCAGTTCGCTCGCGTCCCACGCACCGGTTGCGACCGGGTTGTGCTTACCGAGCACACGGTCGACGGTGACGTCGCGGACGTAGTCGTTGACCATCGTGAGCGCGATGAGCGCCATACCGCGATCGACGATCGCCTGATCGCCGCCGCTGAAGTGCATGCCCGCTTCAAGCCGCGCGTACACGTCGCGATCGTCTCCGGGTGTCGCGTAGAACGCTTCGCGCGTCTGTCTGCACGACAGCACGTAGACGCCCAGATGCTCGACCGCCGTGCGCTCGGGATGATCGCAGCCGGCCAGAAACGGCAGCGACGCGATCAGCCGCGCAAGCGGCTTTGCGACGAAGCGCTCGGTCTCATCCCGGTCGAACCGGAACGCCGCGGCAACCTGCTGAAGCAGCGCTTCGACCGTCGCCTTCGACTCCTTCGACATCACCTGAGTTGTGATGGTTTGCATAGTGCCTCCTTCCCCGCTGGAGTATGCTCGATTTTACCCGCGCGCGCGCAGTGTGGATAGTGCCGTTTAACGGGTGGCAACGAAGAGGCTTAAAAAAGGCCGACCGGAGTCCGGTCGGCCCGCATTCATGGCTGTCGTACGGAGTCGAGATCGCGCGTGGTGCGCGGCCGTCAGACCCCGATTGACCCCGGCGAATCGCCGGAATGGGTCACTTGCCGTGGAAGATCCGAGCGAGTTCGGCCATCCGGTTGGAGAAGCCCATCTCGTTGTCGTAGAAGCTCGTCGCCTTGACCATCGTCTGCCCGTTCAGGTTGACCAGAACCAGGTCGCTCGAGATCATCGACGAGTACGGCTCGCCGACGCAGTCGCGCGAACACTCGTAGTAGTCGCCGAAGTAGGCGACCTTCTTGGACATCGATGAATCGTTGATCTTCTGAACGTTTGCGGCGATCGACTTCGCGAACTCTTCCTTGGTCACGTTTCCTTCGACCAGGAACACCGCCTCGACCACGCTACCGGTATCCGTCGGGACCCGGAGCGCCGTGCCGTTGAGCTTGCCGTTCAGGTGCGGAAGCACCTTGCCGACCGCGATCGCGGCGCCGGTGGACGCAGGGATGATGTTGTTCAACGTCGCGCGGTTCTTGCCGCCGCCGAAGAAGTCAACCACCCGCTGGGTCGAGGTAGCCGCGTGCGTCGTGCTCATCAGACCGGCGATGATCTTGTGGCTCATGTCGACGGCCTTGGCCAGAGGCGCCAGGCAGTTCGTCGTGCAGCTCGCGTTCGAGATGATCGTCTCTCCAGCCTTGAGCGTGTCGTGGTTGACACCGACGACCACCGTGTGCGTGTCGTCCTTGGCCGGCGCGCTGATTATCACCTTCTTCGCGCCACCCTTGAGGTGCGCCTCGCACTTTTCCTTGGTCAGGTAGAAACCGGTGCACTCGAACACGACATCGACGTCGTGCTTACCCCACGGAATGTTCGCCGCATCCTTCTCGCTGTAGACGGTGATCTCGTGCCGCCCGACCTTGATGACGTTGTCGCCCTTCAGACTCACGTCGGCCGGGAACCGCCCGTAGATCGAGTCCTTCGGGAGGCTCTTCGCGATCTCGTCCGCCGACACCAGGTCGTTACCTGCAACGATATCGAACTGGTCGTCGAGCTGACTCAGGATAACGCGCATCACGTTCTTTCCGATTCTGCCCATGCCATTGAATGCAACTTTGATCTTGCTCATGCATTCTCCTTCTTTGCTGATTTTGGATATACATGCCGCGAACGTCCCGAACCGGGCTCCCCCGCGACAGATTGTGGTCGTATTGGTACTAGATAGCCGCGATACCCGCGAATGTCAAGGCTGCGATTCGGCTGCAGCCGCGTTATCGACGGCTTGCCGGGATGCGAAGCCGCTGTCCGACCGCAAGAGAATCGGGATCGACCAGGGTGTTCAGAGCGATCAGGTCGGTGACGTCGACCATGAAGAACCGGGCGATCTTGCTCAGATTGTCGCCTTCGACAACGCGATACTCAACCTCACCGACCCGCTCGAACTCGATCGGCAGGCTGCGGATCGGCATCCCGGGTAGCGGAGCGATCAACGCGCGCTGATACTCGCCACCTATTTCGTCGGCGCCGGCCAGGTCGGGAACGATCCGGACCGCACCGATCGCGAGCCCGACGACGACCGCGATCAGCACTACGGTCCGGGCTGCCTCAAACAGCTTACGCAGCCCGCTGCCGGTTCGTCGCTCGCGCCTTCCAAGATCGGCGCGCCAGACCGTGCGTCGGCCGCGGCGGGGCGATCGTCGTCGGGACGATCGCAGGGAATGTGCCCGGTGGGATACCGACTGTTGGGACAGGACGCGAACCATCACTTCTATTATCAGCGCAAAGCCACGCGAGCTTGAGCGGGACTACTCGCCGGCGTCGACGAACAGCCCGCACTCCCGGTCCTTGACGACGCTGCCGGACGGGAAGACCCGACCGTTCATCGCGACATAGACACCGGGAGAGAGCGACTGCACCGCAGCGAACGCGCACCCGAGGTTGAACTCTGCGTCGCTGCCGGAAAAGACGTACGGTATCATCGCTCCGGTCAGGACGATCGTCTTGTCCAGGCGGGCGGCCTGGATCAACGCCGCGGTCTGCGTCATCGTATCGGTCCCGTGCGTGACGATGATCTGCCGCTCGGGTGCCACCCGGCACGCCCCGACCACGCGTGCTCGTCCGTCGTCGTCCATCTGCAGGCTGTCGACAAGCTGGTTGACCTCGATCTCGACAGGAACGGTGATCCGGACCCTCTCGAGCAAATGCGGC
>SKVA01000172.1 GCA_007129695.1 Spirochaetaceae bacterium
CGAGAACGGAGTCTCGATCGACTACGTCGCCGGCACGAGCGTGGGTAGCATCATCGGAGCTCTCTTCTGCTCCGGGATCGGATGGGAGGAGATGCTGTCGGTCACAAAGGAGCTCAGCTGGAAGGAACTGGTCAACCCGACGCTGTCGGGGATGGGGCTGGTGGAGACGAAGCGGCTGGAGAAGTTCCTGGTCGAGCTCATCGGAGACACCGACTTTGCCGACCTGGAGATTCCGCTGCGGGTCGTCGCGGTCGATATCGGCACCGCCGAAGAAGTGGTGATCGACTCCGGATCGGTCGCTCGCGCGGTCCGCGCGAGCGCGTCGGTTCCCGGCATCTTCGAGCCGGTCATCGACGACGAGGTGGCGCTCGTCGACGGCGGCGTGATCAATAACCTTCCGGTGAACCACGTCCGCGACATGGGTGCGCGGAAGGTGATCGCCGTCGACCTCAACGCCGACCGATCACCGGGCGGGATGCCGAAGAACCTGATCGACGTGACCTACCGGACATTCATGGTCCTGATGAACAACACGAGCAGCTCCGGCAGAAAGGACGCGGACATCCTGATCCAGCCCGACCTGTCGGGTGTCGCGTACCACGACCTTGGTGAGATCGACACGATGTTCGACGCGGGCGTACGCGCGGCGGAAGCGCAACTGAAACAGCTCAGGCGGCTGGCCGACCGGGGGTAGCACAGCCTACCGCCGCGGAATGGTGAGCGTCAGATCTCCTGACGTCCACGTGACGGAGTCGTCGCCGCGTGTGCAGCGGCAATCGCTCAGTGAAGGCGTGTTCGGTTCTGATCCATCGAGATCCACCAGCCGGGCGACAAACACGACTCTGGTGTCCGCTTCGTCCGAGGGGCAGAACCTGACCGATCGCGCAATCGTTACATCGACCGCGGCGCAATCGTCTCCGATTGCCGCACCCACCCAATCGAGCGGTTCAGCGCGGCAGACGGCCTCCACCGGCTGGACGAAGACGCCGTGGCGTCCGCTCGCCAGGAGCCATCCGCCGCGGACGCGGCTGACCTCAGCGCCGGCACCGGCCACGGAGAAGCGTACAGCCAGCCGACCCGCATCGTAGCATCCGTCGGGTGAACGATCGAGCGACAGATGATAATCACCAAAACCACCGGCAGGGGTCACCGCAACCAGAGCCATGCGCTCGTGCTGGACAACCCTGATCATCATCGATGCGAAGTCGCGTCCGTCCTTGAGCGCTCGGACACGGAACACCGCGGGTCGCTCGGCTCCACGCCAGTACGCGATGAGGCCTCGACGCTGCGTCCACATCGAATCGTCGCTGACCGACCCCAGCGACAGATCGCGCTCTACCCAGGTATACCCGGTACGCGCGCGCCCGTCGTCGCCTACCCAGAAGCGGTTCTGGACGCGGCGCGGCCGCGTCACCTCGGGCTCGAACCTGTCGAGCAGATCGTCCGGACACGGTAGTTCCGGAACCAGGTTCGGAACGTCGTCCAGGATCGATCGCTCCTCGGCGGGCTGGTCGGCGATGCGGAGCGTTCTGCCGACCGAACGTGACAGCCGTCGCGCAACGTTCGGCTTGATGAAGTCGGAGTAGGTACGGCTGTGCGGGCCTGCCCATTGGTCGGTTCCCGGGTGGAAATGATCGGCGATCACCGTCCACGCGTGCAGCCGCAGCGCTTCGGCTGCGGCACGAACCCGCGGATCCCTCGATAGATAGAGCGCCCGCTCGGCCTCCTCAAGCGCGACCACGGTGTAAGTCGGGCTATTGTACTCGTTGAAGTCCCCGTGCAGTCGCGTATGCTCGACCACCCGCTCCAGGCGTTCACGCCCGTAATCGAGGAGCCACTGCTGCCCGAGCACCTCCCCGGCGACCGTGGTCAGCACCGCGCCCATGATCGCTATGTTCGTGTACCCCGGAGTGACGTTCCGTCGGAACACCGCGAGTGACGCGGCTTCTACCGCCGCGAGCATTCGCGCGACCAAATCGCCCGGCAGCTCGGCGGCCGCTGCTGAGGAAGCGCCGCCGGACCGGTCAGCTATGCAGTGGATCGTGAGCAGCAGGTTCCCGCAGAAGTCGGCCCAGTTCCAGTCCGGTGGAGACATCCGGGCGAGCGGCTCTTCGTGCATCCAGGGCCAGATCCCGTACGCCGGATCGGTCATCCGACGCTCCTGGAGATCGATCACTGCGTCGATCGTTCGGGCGGCGCGCTCCAGGTCAGCAGGGTCGGCGCGCCACACAAGGCAGGCCGCGTACGCGAGCGACTCGCGGGTTGAATGGACCCACTGACCGGTCGGAATACTCGAGTGGTACCCAGGAGAAACCCAGCGACGACCCAGGAGCGACAGCTCGGCGCTGTAATTGGTCTCCTGCTCCGTCAGGAAGGCTTCGACTTCCTGACGGAGCCAGTCGGGTGGATGAGCGCTTGTCCGCATTGGTGCTCCGCAAAAAAAGCCGGGGCCAGAGGCCCCGGCGATGACGCTTGTCTAGTCGAATCAGAATCCGAGCAGCGCCCGGTTCTGGTCGAACCACTCGTTGACGATCCGCTCGGCCTCGGGGCCTCCGCGGCGGTTCCACTCTTCGCGGAGCAGGTTGATGCCCCACTCGGCCGTCCGGGTCGGACCGCCGGTGATCACCTGAGTGATGATCTCGCTCGCGCGTGGGTCAAACTCTGCGAAGAAGAGGCTCAACGCTTCGTTCGTTGGCAGGAACGGGTAGTCGCGACGATAGGGGACCGACATACTCTTGCGGACAGCCGCCGCCTCCAGCTCTGCCTTTGCGCGCAGGGTCGGATCGTCACCGGCGGCAGCAACGATGTACTCCGGCGTGATCTCGTAGTCCTTCACGAACGCCATGTCTATCGAGGCCCAGAAGACCTCACGACGGAAAAGCTCGTTGTCCGTGATAACCCGAACCCCGTCGACGACCTCGTGGTGAACCCCTTCGAAACCGAAGCGGGTCGGCTCCCATCCGCCCCCGATAAGGAAGTCGATCAGTCTGATCGCCGCTTCCGGATCCTCCATCCTGGTGTTGAACGCGACCTTGTGGTCGTTGTACTCGGGCTCCTGCAGCCACCCGTTCCGTCCGTACGGACTCGAGACGACCTCCATCGGCACGACGACTGCCCACGGCTGATTCGCCATCAGCTCTTCGTAGAAGGTCGGTACGGTCTGCGCAAAGTAGATCCCGGCCTGACCGGTCTTCCACAGGCGTCGGGCGCGCTGCTGATCGGTGTCGGTCACGTACTCGCGATCGATGAGCCCCTCGTCGAACATCGCCTTGCGGTACTCCAGGAGCGATCGCTGCCGATCCGACAGAATCGCCGGAACTAGTCGCCCACCTTCGACGTAGAAGCGCTCAGACACCAGAAACATCTGCTCGAACAGGCCAACACGCGACGTGATACCGATCGTATCGCGACGACCGCTGCCGTTCGGATCGTTGTTCGTGAACGCACGCGCGACGTCGAGCAGCTCTGCAGTCGTGGTCGGCATCGAAAGGCCCAGCGTGTCGAGCCAGTCCTGCCGGATCCATGCTGCGTGGTTCGCGGTACTGAACCGACGGCTGGTCACGAAGTACTGCTTGCCGTCGTCGAATGTCGTCCATGCCAGGATCCCCGGATGGCGCTCAAGGTACGCCTTGTAATCGACGCTGTACCGTTCGATGAAGTCGTCGATCGGCTGGATCACGCCCTGGTCGCGCCACGTCTCGAATCGCTGCCGGGGATACTCCATGATCAGATCGGGAGCGGATCCCGACGCAAACATCACGTTGTACGCATCGAACGCGGTCCAGCGCGGCACCGGAACCCAGGTCACCTCCAACCCAGTCTGTTCGTTGATCCAGTCGACCCAGCGGTTCGACTCGAGCGACCCCTCCTCCGACGGTATAAGGCCGCGGTCGAAGATCCCGACCGAAACACGCCGAGGAGCATCGGGGGCCGTGGTCTGCGTGGTGCCGGCACCGAACGCGGTGACCGCGACGACGGTAAGCGCTATCATAAGCGCGATAACCCGTCTGCTTGTCATGGTACTCATAGTTCCTCCTACTTCTGCTGCGCGATGCCACCTGGAACCCAGGCGTCGGGCATCGGTCAGCGCGAATTACTGCTTCAACGACCCGATCATGACTCCCTTTACGAAGTACTTCTGCAGGAACGGATAGACCAGCATGATCGGGACGGTCGCAATGACAATCGCCGCCGCCTGCACACCTTCGGGGGTCATGAACCGAGTCAGCTCCGTCGCGTCGGCCGCAGTCTCCAGAAGCTGCGGGTCAACACTGCGGATCATCTGCACCAGAACGACCATCACGGTGTGAAGCCGTGACCGCGTGATATAGAGCATCACGTTGAAGTAGGAGTTCCAATGCCCGACAGCGTAGAAAAGCGTCAACGTGGCAATCGCCGGCAACGACAGCGGAAGGATGATCCGCACCAGGATGTAGACGTCGTTCGCGCCGTCGATTGCGGCTGCCTCGGTGAGACTCGCCGGAATGGTCGAGAAGAACGTCTTCATGATGAAGAAGTTCCACGTGCTGACAAGCGCCGTCAGCCACACCGCCCAGAACGTGTTGAGCAGGCCCAGCTGCTGCACCAGCACGTAGGTCGGGATGATTCCGCCGCTGAAGAGCATCGTGAATATGATCATGCCCAGAAAAACCTTCCGACCCCGCAGCCCGGGCCGGGACAGAGGGAACGCGATCAACGTGGTCGCGACCATGTTCAGCAGCGTGCCTCCTACGGTGAGAATGACCGAGTTCTGGAGACTGCGTATGAGGTTTCCGTCGCGATAGAGGTTCTGATACGTACGAAGGTTGAACTCTACCGGCCAGAGCGTGACCTCGTTGGAGACGATAGCCCTGCTGCTGCTGAACGACACCGCGATCACATTGATGAACGGCAGAACCATCAGGAGAGCCACCGTCGCCAGGAAGAACCCGATCAGCACAGTCACGGTTCGCGAGCCTGTCTGCACCATCAGAACAGCCCCTCTTCGCCCATTGCTCTGATCGTCCAGTTCGCGGTCAGCACCAGAGCGAGCCCGATGAGCGACTGGAACAACCCGAGCGCCGCGGTGTAGCTGTACTGCATCGCTTGAAGCCCGATCCGGTAGACGTAGGTTGGGATCACCTCTGCGACGCTACGCACCGCGGGGTTCTGCAGAACCCAGACCTGTTCGAATCCAAGATCGATGAATCGCCCCAGATTCAGGATCAGCAGTATCGCAATTGTGCCCCGAATCCCGGGCAACGTGATATGCCAGGTTTGCCTCAGCCTGTTCGCACCGTCTATTCTCACGGCCTCATATAGCTGCGGATCGATTCCCGAGATTGCCGCCAGGTAGATGATCGTACCCCACCCGGCGGAGTTCCAGATCCCGCTCACTATGAACACGACCGGCCACCACCTGGTGCTCATCATGAAGAAGATCGGCTCGAACCCCAACGATTGGATGATCGCGTTCACGATCCCGGTACTGGGCGACAGAAGGCTGATGATGATCCCGCCAAGCACCGCCCAGGAGAGGAAGTACGGAACGTACATGACGCTCTGGAGCGTCCGTTTGAAACCGGGCTTGGGAACTTCGTTCAGCAACAGTGCCAGTATGATGGGCGCTGGAAACTGAAAGATCAGCTGGTAGAGATTGAGCAGAAGCGTGTTCCTGAGGATCAGCACGAACTCAGGGCTGCGAAACAGGCGCTCGAAGTGGCGCGTTCCAACCCACGGACTCCCGAACATGCCGTCGATGATCCGGTAGTTTCGGAACGCGATCGTCACCCCGTACATCGGGACGTACCGGAAGAGCACGAAGAAGCCAATGAACACGGGCAGCATCATCGCGTACAGGTAACGGTCGCGATAGAGATCCTGCCGGAGCTTTGCGCGCCGCCGCTCCCTGCTGAGTCCGACGATCTGTGTAGTCGTAACGCTCACGCCGTCAGTGTGCGGCGAGCTGTGCTGGAGTGCAACGGACAATTCTTGCGAACACCCGCACTTGTTGCTGCTGCAGAGTGCCGATTGTTGATTGGGGACTCAGGTCTTGCGATCTGACTCCGCACGCGCCGTTGAACGGTACTCGGACGGCGTGACCCCGGTCCACTGCTTGAAGATCCGCTGGAAGCTGTGCGAGTTGTTGTACCCCACATCGCGGCCGATCTGCGCGACCGAGTCGGGTCCCGCAAGCAGCACTTTTGCGCGCTCTACGCGCGCACCGATCACGTAGTCGACGAAACGAACCCCGGTCGCCTCGTGGAAGACGCGGCTGAGGTGACTCTGGCTGATTCCGACCTCTTCGGCGACGGAGTTGAGCGATAGCGATGCGTCGCAGTAACGCTCATCGACGATGCG
>SKVA01000096.1 GCA_007129695.1 Spirochaetaceae bacterium
ACGGTGACATCGAGGAGCACGTGTTCCGGCGCGACTACACGATGAACGCGCTGTTCTACTGCCCGGCCGACAATACGATCATCGACTACGTCGGCGGTGTCGACGATATCCGCCACCGCAGGGTGCGGAATCTGATACCGATCGAGCGCATCTTCACCGAGGACCCGGTCCGGATGATTCGCGCGCTCAAGTACGCGTCGACCACCGGCTTCAAGCTCGTAGCGCCGGTGCGACGCGCGATCAAGCGGTCGAGCGCGCTCCTTGCCGACACGCCGTACTCCAGGATGACCGAAGAGGTCTTCAAGATTCTGCTGTCGGGCGCGGCGTCTACCATCGTTGAGCAGTGTATCAGGTACCGTCTGTTCGAGCACATGCTGCCCGAGTTCGCGAAGCTCGCTGCCGACAAAGGGTTCCGTGCGAAGCTGCTGCACCGGCTGTCCGCGCTCGATTGCGAGGTGCGCGACGGGCTTGAGGATCGCAGGTCGCGCGGCGTCGCGTACCTGTGCGCCGACTACCTGTTCGAACACACGGCAGCGGGTGCCGAGCCGCGCATCGCATTTGCCGACGCGTTTACCGCGCTCAAATCGGTCCTGAAACCGATCGTCCCGGCCAACAAGGATATCGAACTCGCGCTTGTATACCTGATCCGAAGGCGGAAGAACTACGTCAAGGCGGGCGAGCTCGAGCTCACGCCCGCGACCGAACGCGTCCGGCAGGAGGACGAACCGTACCGGCACGAGACCGATCCGGACGCGTCGCCGCGTCCGGCGCGCAGACGGCGCCGACGCCCACGGCGGCCGCGCACCGACTCATCCAAAGAGTAGGCAGGCGCGCGGCATCCGCGACGGGCGCATCATCGGGCGCTCTGCGATCAGCCCTGTATCCGTGCTATCAGCTGTCCCGCCTTGTCTCGGAACGCATCCGGATCGATCTCGACGGTTCTCTCAAGGTAGGCAACCGCGTCGTCGAATCGGTTATCGGCGAACGCGTTTACGCCGAGCGCGTAGAGCGTCAGCGCCTCATTCGCGCCCCGGCTGAGTGCTTCCTGGTAGTAGAAGTCGGCGAGCGCGTGGTTCCCGCGATCGTAGTTGATCAGCCCCATGTAGTAGAACGGGATGAAGTTGTCCTCACGCAGTTTCAGAGCGGTGACAAAGCTCTCCTCGGCTGCCGCGAGTTCGCCTGCCGAGTACTGGCGGACGCCGTCCTGCACGAGGGTACGGAAGCTTCTGCGGCCGGCGATGTAGTCGACGTACGCCTCCACCAGGATCGACTCGGGTACCCATCGGAACGCGCGCTGATACACGCGTTCGGAGTTCTCCGCGAGCCCTGACTGCGGATCGAGCGCGCTGATCGAGTCCCAGATGATGCGGTTGTGGTCGCGGTTCGGGCTGTTCAGAAGGAAGTTCACCATACCCCACGCCTGCGGGTAGAAGACATCGATCCGTGACCGTGCCTGCTCCACAGTCATGCGGACCATCTCGGCGAGCCCGATCGGTTCGAGCCCGGCGGTGCCGTCTATGATCGACTGCAGCGTCTCCAGCCACGCAAGGTTTTCCCGGTAGAGCGCGACGCCGAGGTCCGGATCGAAGGCGACCTGCTCGAAGTAGACCGCGAAGCCTTCGCGGAGCCACAGCGGCGGGTGCGGGACAAAGGCGCGCAGAAACTGGATGAACCCCTGGTGCTTGAGCGAAACGTCGAACGCATCGTCATCGGTCCGGAAGCCTACAAGCTCGCTGCGCGCCAGATCGGTGTAGTGCAGGTAGACGAAGTCGTCGCGGCGATCGTTGATGACTCGATCAAGGTAGGTGTCAAACCGTGATCTGGAGCTGAAAAAGCGGGCGCGCATCCGCACCGGAAGCTCGTCCAGATCGAAGTGGAAGTAGTCGTTGAACACGACCAGCAGAGACTCGAGCTTCTCCGCGGTCGCACGGGCATGCTCCTCACCGAGTTCCGATAGAACCCTGTAGTGACGCGTCTCGTATTCGGCGAACGTCGAAGTCTGCGCCGGCATCGCCGCCACGACGACGACAAGCATGAGGAGAATGGCGATTCTACGCATTCCGGAGCCTCCTGACTCGAATAGTAGTCGCTCGCCGATTACGCTGTCAAACGTTTTTCACGGCTCCGGTCGCTCGAGGTTCTCGATCGTCACATTCAGCTCGTCGATGATGATGCCGGTGTAGCGTTCGATCTGCTCCACGATGTAGCGCTGCAGCTCGTGGATCGTACCTGCAAGCTGGACTCCGAACGGCACGTTGAGATAGAGATCTATGTGGTATCCCTCGCGATCCTTGGATATGGAGAGCCGCTTGATCCCGATGCCGTTGCCGTACTCGTCGACGCAGTGCAGGATCATCTGCGTGAGCGCCCCTTTTGAGATGCTCACTTCACCCTTGCGGCTGAACTCGGGGCGTACGACCGTCTTCTCGAAGAGCGTGTTTCGTCTGCGCCACCCCTTGCGAAAGAAGAAGCGTACCGAGTCGGCCATGATGCGCGGATAGTTGCGCTTCACTTCGACCGACGGAACCGGGATGACGTGTCGTCCCTGGACGCTGCGGTAGTGAATCGCGGTGTTGATTTCCTCCGCGGTAGCGATGTCCTCGATCTGCACGACCTTGTGAATCGGTGGCAGCTTCAGCACCCTGCCGATCTTGATGACCATCCGTTCGCTCGTTCCGAGGATCAGTACTCGCTTGAACTTGATCGATTCGAGCGCGCTGAGGACTTCGTTCCGGTGTTGACGGTCGTTGAACAGCGCGGTCTTCACCGCGGCGAGGTAGTTCTTCTCGCGCTTCGCCGAACGGCCCGCGACGATCCTGCGATCCTTGATCAACAGGCCGTCGTCGATCATCAGATCGATACCGTATTTCTCGACGAGGAGCTGCGCGCGAAAGCTCTTTCCGGAGCCGCTCTTTCCGACGAGCGCGTACACCTTGATACCGCGGAGCCGGAACAGCAGCCGTTCGAGCATTTTGGCCATGCTTCAGTATAGACCGCACGACGGCGACTACCAATCCCGTCGGCTCGGTGATCGGCTACCGGTGCGATGCCACCGTTTCGATGAGACTGTCGAGCACACGACGGCCGAAGCGCGCTTCAATCGCGCGGAGCGAGTCGGCGGGCGGCGGGGCCCACACGTGGTCGAATCCAAGGATCTCCGACGGTCGGCGAAGCGTCAGCGATGCCGCGTGCAGCAGGTAGCGGCGAAACGGCTTCCCGTTCGCCATCCGCGCGGGCACGCCCGACCCGGTTCCGCCGTACTTGACGTCGGCGCACAGCGCGTGCCCGTGGTGCGCTGCATGCGCGCGGATCTGGTGCGTCCGGCCTGTTTCGATAGTGACGATCGCGAGCGTCTGCGTGTCGATGACCGCGAGTGGGTCAACGCGCGTGAGCGCAACGCCGGCGTCGGAAGCACGCGGGTGCGTACCGACGCGTGTAACCATCGAGGAGCCGTCGCGTTCGAGCGGCTCATCCCACACCGCGCTCGTTTCGATCCGCCCGCCGAGAAGCGCGACGTACCGCTTCACGACCGATCCCGCCGCAAAAAACGCCGCCGCCTCTTCGGCCCCGCTTCGAGTGATCCCGAAGACGATAAGCCCGCTCGTGTTGCGGTCGAGCCGATGCGCGGGGCCGATCCGGAAGCTGATACCCGACGGCGCAGGCGCCCACCGCCGAACGAGCGTTTCAAGCGATTGCTCGCCGTGCGTGAGCTCTCCGGCGAGCTTGTTCACGACGACGATGTCGTGATTCGCGAAGACGATCCGGTCGCGCTGCTCGATCGGAATGTCGGCGGATGGGGGGCGCTCGGCGGTGAGCGACTGCTCGCCGGAGAACGCAGGGGGGATCCGCAACTCATCGCCGCTTGCGACCCGGTGGCTGCCCGGTACGCGATGACCATTGAGGCGCACCTCTCCCGAGCGGACCGCCCGGTAGATCCTGCCGACCGGCACCGCAGGGAATGCCTTCCTGAGTACGCGGTCGAGCCTGCGGCCGCTGTCGTCGTCTCCAATCCGGACTACTGGTGCGTCGGACATCGCCTCAGAGCATACCACGGGGCGAGGGTCGGTCGTCACCACCCGGTGGCTTTGCTTGACAAAGCCATTGCGTGCCGACACTCTACGATGCATGGACGCGCATCGCGTCACCGCCCTGTACGGTCTGGTGTCGGGGCCGGTGTTCCTATCGGCTTTCTTCTCCTGGTTCATCGCGCAGCTGCTGAAGACGATTATAGACATCACGCGGCAGCGCTCACGGACATCCGGGGAGGTCGTGTCGACGATGTTCTGGAAGACCGGCGGCATGCCGAGCAGCCATAGCTCGCTGGTGACGTCGCTTGCGACGTCAATCGGCTTTGCGAACGGAACCAACTCGCCGATCTTCGCGCTCAGCGTCTTCTATGGCGTACTCGTGATCCGTGATGCGCTCGGTGTCCGCAGGAGCGCCGGCATGCAGGCGCGCGCGCTCAATGAGCTTGGCGCACGAATGCGCGAACTCACCGGTTACGCGTATGAACCCGTCAAGGAGGTCAATGGCCATACTCCCACCGAGGTGACAGTTGGCGTCATCCTGGGCTTCTTCATAGCGCTCGCGTTCTCGCTGTTGTGACCGACCGGTTCCCTGCGATTCAGACACTCGTCGTGTGCGTCTCTTCGGTCGTCCTGCTGTTCGCGGTGACCGCGGTCGCGATCGTCCCATCGCTGTACCGGCGCTCGCAACCGCTCGATCCGTACCTCACCGTAGTGACGTCGCTGAGTCACGATGAAGCTGCAGCGCTCCTGGCCGCCGCCGGAGTCGACCATATCGTCGCGCCGCACACGACGAAGGTGCTTGTGAGCAGGTTCGACGGGGTCGACGCGGTGTCGCTTCCGGCGGCGCTGACCAGGCTCGATCCGCTCGATCCGCGTCGCGATCCGTTCATCACGGCTCTTGGTCTGTACTTCGTGATCGATGGTACGAACGCGCTCTACGCTCGGATTCCCGGAACCTTGTGGAATGCGAACCGGTTCGTGCGCCAGGTGCTTGGTTCGGAGAGCCGGGTCGCCGAATGGCACGCTGTTCCGTACGCGTTGTCGGTCATCCTGTTCGCGCTCGTCGTCGGAGGCACCGCCGTGCTCTACGGACGGGGCCGAATGGTGGTCATCGCGCTTGCCGTTCCGCTGGTGCCGGTGATCGCTACCGGTTCGCTCGCCGCCGCGGTCGCCGCGGCCGTCACGTTCGCATCGATGGTCGCTGGGCACAGGATCGATCGGGGCGAGCGCGAGCGAAGCTCCGACGCGGCCGGGCTCGTGTCGGTGCGTGCGGTCGCGATGGTCGCTGCAGTGGTCGGCCTGTCCGGAGTCTACGTGGTCGCCGTGGCGGGTGGGCGCGCGCTTGTTGCGTACCTGATTGGCACGGGCGGATCCGGCGCGGTGCTCGTCCTCAGCCGTTCTGTCGCGCGTGTGATCGCTTCGGCCCGACGCCATGACGACGGGCATCGACCGTTCGTGCCGGTGTCGATCCTTCGCTCACACCGTGGTCTCGGAGGTCTCGAGCGCTGGTTGCCCGCGCTGTGGACCCTGCTGCTCGTACTACCGCCGATCGTCGATCGGGTCATGCCCGATGCTCCGGTCCGTCGGCCCGCTGTCGAGGCGGCGGGCGCGGCTGGATTCGACCATGATGACCTGCTACGTCTCTGGACGGATGCCCGCTCCGAGTTGCCGAGCATCGCCGACTACATCGCGCACCGCGCGTACCAGGAGGCACTCGCGTACGGTTACGCGTATGCTTTCCCGGCGCCCGGGACGGTAGTCACGCTGAACCGGTTCCGCGAAGAGGCGGACGGGTCGTACTCGAGCTTTCGCGAGACCGTCGCCACGTTCGATCAGAGCTGGATCGATCACGCGATCGGCTCGGCTCCAGGCGGGATCGTTGCGATGCTCGCGTCGTTCGGGCGACCTGTGGGGGTTGTTTTGACACCGACCGACGCACTATACTCGCGGTACCCGCACATCGTGCTTCACGCTATGTACATTCTCCTGACGTCGCTGCCACTCCTGATCCTCGCACCAGTCCGACCGTTGCGATACAGGTTCCATTCGAGCCTGCTTGATACGCTGCGCCGTCGAAGGCTCGTTGCCTGATGCGTACCGTAACCTTTCCGGTCGGGGGCCTCTATCCGGTCCGCCATAAGCACGCGGCTCACCGGAGCGCGATCAGGAACGCGATCCTTCCGGCGGTCTCAATCGTACCGCTACGGCAGTCGCACGGACCCGATGCCGAACTTTGCGTCGCTCCCGGCGATAAGGTCGGTGAGGGCACGCGAATCGGTCGGGCGATCGGCGACCTCTGCGCCCACGTGCACAGCCCGATTCCCGGGCTGGTCCGTGAGATCCGCCCGGTGACGCTTCCCGACGGCGTCATCTCCACGGCGGCAGTCATCGATCTCGCCGGGTCCTTTGACCGCCTGGGAAAGGTCCTGGCCAGGCATGAATGGAAGACGTTACGCCCGGGTACGCTCCTGCGGCTCATCGAGGACGCGGGCGTGGTCGGTATGTCGGGTGTATCACAGCCGACGCACACGGCGATCGACGCCAGGGCGGCCGCTTCGTGCCGGTGGCTGATCGTCAACGGTGCAGAAAGCGAGCCGTACGTCTGTGCAGATCACCGGCTGATGGTAGAGCACCCTGCCGAGATCTTCGAAGGGCTTCAGATCGTCGAGCGACTGCTTGCACCCGACCGCGTCACGGTCGGAATCGGCGCGGACAAGCGGGATGCGATGCGACGCATGCGGGCACACGACGCCGACGGTCGCCGACGCGACTACGTGCGCCTGTCGGTCAAGTACCCGCAGGGTGACGAGCGGCAGCTCATCCGCGCGGTCACGGGTCTGGAAGTGCCGTCTGATGGGCACGCGATCGACGTCGGCTGCGTAACGGTCTCGGCCGCGACGCTCTACGCGATCTGGGAGGCTGTGGTCACCCGCAAGCCGCTTTACGAGCGGGTCGTCACCGTGGCAGGCAACGGTGTCGCACGGCCGGGGAACATCAAGGTACGCATCGGGACCCCGATCGGAGGCCTGCTTGCCGAGTGTGGCGGAGTGACCGACCCGGTTGCCCGGATCGTCATCGGTGGACCGTTGCGCGGGTACGCCACAACCGACCTGACGACTCCCGTACTCAAGTACACGACAGCCGTCCTCGTGCTGACCGCGACAGAAGTGAACGCGGCGCCGACCGCTGGATGCATCCGGTGCGGTCGGTGCGCCGAGGCGTGCCCGATGGGTCTTGATCCCGCGCGACTCTACAAGCTGGTGGCGCACGGTCGCTCGGGCGATGCGGTCGACCACGGGCTCTACGACTGCACCGAGTGCGGCGGGTGCGGGTACGTCTGCCCGTCGCGGATCCCGCTCGTCGACGGGTTGCGCGACGGCAAGGCGAACCGATGAGGGGTACGGTCATGTCGACGAATCCACCGCAGTTTCACGATCGCGCAACGACTGGTCGCATGATGTGGGCAGTCGCGCTGTCGCTCCTGCCGGCAGCCGGTTGGGGAGTCTACCGGTACGGGACACCCGCGCTGTCTGTCATCGTGGTGGCGGTCGGTGCCGCGGTCATCAGCGAGGGCGTGATCGGCCTGATCCGGCGTCGACCGACGCTTCGCGACGGTAGCGCCGTGCTTGCAGGGTTGCTGATCGGAATGGCGATGCCGCCCTGGGTCGGTCTGCACGTGCCCGTGACCGCTGCGATCTTTGCGATGCTCGTCGTGAAGTGGAGCTTCGGTGGCCTTGGCGGAAACTGGATGAACGCCGCCGCCGGCGGGCTGGTCTTTGCGTTCTACTCGTGGAACCGTCAGATGACTGGAACCGGAGTCGATGGAGAGTCTTCGGCGACCGTTCTTACCACGGTTCGTGGCGCGCTCGAGACCGCATCCGGCCCGGTCGGTGGACCCGTCGGTCTGTTGCGGGCGGTCGGTTACCCCGTTTCGAGCGTCGACGTGTCGGTCACCGATTGGATGAACGCACGCGTTCTGACCGTCGTGGGCGCGAATCTGCCGGGCGGCTATGTCGATCTCTTCCTGGGGTACGTCGATGGTGCGATCGGCGACGGGTCGGTCGCGCTGATTCTGATCGGCACTATCGCGCTCGTCGCGACGCGGGTCATTCGCTGGGAGATCCCCGCCGCCTACTTCGCGTCGTACGCGATCGTGACACGGATCTTCGGCGGGTTGGTGTTCGACGACGGGTACATGGCCGGCGATGTGCTGTTCCATACGCTATCCGGCGGCGTGGTGTTCGCGATGTTCTACCTGGCCCCCGACCTGAGCAGCGCTCCGACCAATCGGTCGGCGATGCTGGTCTACGGAGCGGGAGTCGGCGTGCTGACGTTTCTGTTCCGCTTCTACGGTGCGTATCCCGGAAGCGGAGCGTTCGCGGTGCTGGTCATGAACACCCTTGTTCCGCTGCTGAACCGCGGGTTCCGGCCACGCCGATTCGGGACTCGACGCCGCCGCGACCCGGGCGGTGGTGTGCGTGCGATTGCCGGCGCCGGGAGGAAACCGTGAACGAAGGCGCTCGAAGGGTCGGTACCGTCACCCTGGTGGTCGTGATTGTAGCGCTCATCATCTCGCTGGTCGCGCTTCTGCTGTCGGGGCGCCTGGAGTCGACCGCCGAACTGGATGCTTCGCGCCTCGCGTGGAGGGCCCCTTGACCGGCCTGCCGCGCGGTGTCTTCCGCGAGAACCCCGTTATCGTCCTCACGGTGGGGCTGTGCCCGTCGCTCGCGGTTGCGACGCACGCGATCTACCCGCTGGTCCTGGGCGTCGTGCTAACGCTGGTCCTGGTCCTGAGCGCTGGCACGCTCGTTCTGCTTCGCGAGCTGATCGACCGGCGCATCCGCTTTCCGGTGGTCCTTGCTGTTGTCGCCGGCTTCGTGTCGATCGCCGATCTCATCGTCCAGGCGTACGCTCCTGACCTTTCCGCGGCGCTTGGGATCTACGTGCCGCTTCTTGCGATCAACTCGCTCATCCTCACCGGTGGGTTCGCGGCCGTCCGGTCCGACGGGGAGCCTGCCGGAGATATCGTCCGCGATGCGGTCGGGACCGGTATAGGGTTCCTGCTCGGCCTGACCCTCATCGGCACCGTTCGCGAGATCATCGGAAGCGGCACGCTGACGTTCTTTGCGGTCGGATCGTTCGACGGCGTCATACGATTCGCCGTCGAACCATCCGGTGTCGCCGCGTTCGCGCTTCCGGCAGGCGCTTTTCTGGTGGTCGGATACACCATGGCGCTTCACGCGTACTGCGATGCGCGAAGGGTGCTTCGCGCGGCCCGCCCGGCCGACGCGCCCGATCCCGAGCTCCAGCCCGATCCCGACCCCCAGGAGCGCATGTGAGCACGATCGCTGTCGTATTGACATTCGTTCTGGCGTCGAACATCGTGCTCGACCGGTTCCTTGGTTTCTGCCTGATCATCGACGGCGAGGCCGCGCTGGGGCGCATAGTGCGGGTCGGCGCGATCATGACGGTACTGATTCCGGTGACGACAGCAGCGACGTGGCTGGCGGGCAGCCTGATCCTCGGCCCGCTCGGCCTGTGGTTTCTCCGGACGCTCGTCTACGTCTTCGCGGTCTATGGACTCGTCTCGGCGATCGATCACGGGCTGCGCGTAGCGTTGCCTTCGGTGCACGCGGTTGTATCGGATGACCTGATGGTTGTGGCAATGAACAGTTCGGTGCTCGGGGTCTCCCTGATCGTCACCGAGGTCGGACTCGGGTTCGCCCACAGCGTCGCTGCCGCGGCTGCGTCCGGGGTGGGTTTCGTGCTCGTCGCGTCGATCGTCGCGTCGATCGTTGCGCAGATCGAAACCGAGTGGGTACCCGCTCGTCTGCGCGGAAGGCCGATCACGTTCGTCACGCTCGGGCTCGTCGCGCTAGCGTTCGCAGCGTTCGACCAGGGATTCCTGTCGAACCTGCTCCGGTAGTCCTTGGCCCATTTACAAGCAGTCGACGGGGCGGTAGAATCGCTACACTGGCGGGTCAACGGCTCTCCGTGCCACCGGCCAAGCCACGCGATACCAGTGGGATGGCGATGAAGAAGGCCAGGCTCATCCTTGGTTCGACGAACAGTCTGCCCGTCGGTGCCAGCGATGACGAGATAGAACACGTATACCAGACCTCGCTCAAGCCCTACCTGCGCGTGCTCTACCATGCACCCCAGATTCCCGTGACGCTTCACTACTCGGGACAGCTGCTCCAGTGGCTCGAGAAGTACCACTCCGAGTACACTGACGTCCTGTCGGAGATGATCACCCGCAAGCAGTGCGAGATCCTCGGCGGCGGTTTCTACGACCCGGTTCTGAGCCTGATACCCCGGCTCGACCGGCTTGGGCAGATCGAAAGCCTCACGACCTATCTCCGCAAGCGGTTCGGACGCAGGCCTCGAGGCACGTGGATAACCGAGCACGTATGGGAGCCTAGTCTTGCGAGCACGCTGCGCTCGAGCGGGATGGAGTACGTCTTCCTTGACGACTACCACTTCCTGACCGCCGGGATGCGTGATGAAGACCTGTGCCGCCCGTGCCTCACCGAGGATCAGGGCAAGACGATCGTCGTGTTCCCGGTCTGTCACGACCTCAAACTCCTCGCGCGAACCGAACCGCCCGAGCGTATCGTCGATTACCTGCGCGATAGATGCGACGATGACGGGTCGCGCGTGCACGTCCTGATCGACGACGGAGGTCGACGACTGCCTGAGCGATCGTCGTCACCGAGTCCGTGGCTCGAGCAGTTCGTCGAGCTGCTCAAGGAGAACCGCGAATGGATCGAGGTCGGGCTCCCATCTCAGTACGTGAAGGAGAGTCGGCCGCGTCGACGCGCCTACTTCCACTCCGCGGGGTCTGAGGAGCTGCTCTACTGGTCGATGACGCCCGACCAGCAGGACTCCTACTCGAGCGTGCGCGACAACGCATCCAACGGAAGCAACGGATACATGATCGGCGGCCACTTCCGGCAGTTTCTGACGAGGTACGCCGAAAGCAACCAGATGTACGCGAAGATGCAGTACACGCATGTGCTCGTGAATCAGATCCGTGGCGACAAGTACCGAAAGCAGGCCGCTCGCGAGGAGCTGTGGCGCGGGCAGTGCCATAACGCGTACTGGCACGGACAGCACGGCGGGATCTACCAGGGACACCTGCGCAAGCAAGTCTACCGCGCGCTGATCGAGGCGGAGAAGAAGACCCGCGAGCGCGGCATATTCAGTCCGTCGATCGTAACCGTCGACTTCGATATGGACGGGCTCGACGAGTACCTCTATCAGGGTGCCGATCTCAACGCGTACGTCCATCAGGTCGGCGGTATGCTGTTCGAACTAGACTACCTCCCGACGAGCTGGAACTACCTCGACACCTTCTCACGGCAACGCGAGAGCTATCACTCGACCGACGACCAGGCGCTCGGCTACGACCTGTACCCCCGTAGGGGCTTTGTCGACCACTTCCTTTCGTCTGACACGACCGTCGAGCAGTTCATCGCGGGGACCGCATCCGAGCGTGGCAACTTCACCGACGCGCTCTACGCGCGGTCGGTCGGCAAGCGCGACACCCAGCGACTCGATCTGTCCGCCGCCGGTTCGGTGCGCGCGAACGGCAAGGCCCGACTGCCGGTCGAGCTCGAGAAGCGGTACGAGTTCAAGCGCGGTATCATCGACCTGGAGTATACGATCAGATGCACCGGCGACTCGAGACTCGAGGGTCTGTTTGCTCCCGAGATCAACCTGGCGTTCGAGTCGGCCGATCCGGACAGTCAGCGGATCTTCGTCCGCGGTGGACGCCGTCGGCTTCAGGAGGTTGCCCCCGACGACAACGGGCACGATGCAGTGTCGGATATTCGCATCGAGGATCTGGCGAATCACACTGCGATCACCGTGACGTTCCCCGAGTGCGACCCGTGGTGCTTTCCGGTCCGTACCGTCCGGCGAACCGGCGATGACGGCACGGAGACCCGGATAATCGAGTATCAGAGTACATGCATCGTGCCACGGTTCGCGCTCAGCGTCGACCCGGGCGCGCGCGTGCAGGCCGCGATCAGAATCCGGTTTGAGAAGCTGTAGCCGAGCCCGCGAGTTCGGCCAGAATGACGCGGATCCATGCCTGCGACTCCGCGTAGTGGTACTCCCTGGCTACCAGGAACTCCAGCAGAGCCTCACGCTTCTCGCCGATCGCGCGCAGCGCCTGACCCCGGTAGTAATGCGTCCGCGCGCGCAGATCCGTCGATAGCGGTAGCGACGCGAGCGCGTCGATCTGTTCTATCGCTTCTTCCCACGCGAAGAGCCTGATCGGGCCGTCGATGATCGTTCGCAAGCTGTACTCGACGCCCTGTGGATCGGCCAGACGGTCTTCGCGCAGAATCGGAGGGCCCTCGGGTAACGTAGCCGGCACGCTTCGTTCGAGCAGCCGGTCTATCGCGCGCTCGGTATCGACGCCAACCGCTACCGGCTCCGGCACGAACCGCCGTGGGTCGGTCAGCGCGGTACCCGTCGTGAAGCCCGACTGCGGCCGCAGGAACGGCAGTGGGGTACCCCGCGCTACAACAGTCGGTGGCTGCACCGCGTCGACTTCCGGCTCGCGCGCGATTGCGGGCGCGGGCGCCGGCAGGCCGCCAACGTCGCTGTCGGGCGCCGCCGGTTCGGCTGCGCGGGCGGGGGTCGGTCGCGGCGTCGGTGGACGAGCCGTCTCCGGTAGAGGGATCGTTACCGACTGGACCGTCGCGTTTTCTCCGGGTCGCACCGTCACGGCGCCGTCGATAACCTCTTGCGCATCGAACGCCGCGTAGTAGTATCCGATCCCGGGAACCGGGAGGTCGTCAATCGATCCCAGACGCGAGTCAATGCGTCGGAACAGAGACGCCCCGGCCAGGTCTGTCGCCACCCGAATCGGCGATGTCGAACGGTACACCGCGATCATCCGGTCGGTCCGGTCGGCGGCGATTGCGACGGTGATCGAGCCCTCCGGCGTCGCTGTTCCGGCGATCGACGTGACCCGCGCCGGGCCGTCGACCTCGGGTGGAGTGGTGATGTCCACCGGTCGCAGCGTGGAGTTGCGCCCCGGAACGATCGACCGGAAGGCCGTTCCGTCGGCGTCGGTCGCGACGACCGCATAGTGATACGACCCCGCCTGGGGCGGTACGTCGATGAACGACGACACGTCGGCTGCCACGATGCCGACGACCTCCGCGTGCTCGAACGAGTCGTCTGCGAACTCGGTGGTCGAGCGATATACGATCGTGTTGCCCGCGGTGTCGGCGGGCACCCATGAGAGCCGGATCTGCGGCTCCCGAATAGAAACGCGCAGTCGCGCGACCATCGTCGACCGGCTCTGATCCGTTGCGCCGCCGGTCTGCGCGGACACGATGCCGGTGAGCGCTGCGATGAGCGCAAGAACGAGCAGCTGACGGGTCGCGGAGAGCCGGCGGTTCACCATTCACTCATAATAATCGGTACATCGGGTCGCCCGCAACAGTACTCCCCGCAGGGTGACGCGGCGGGCCTCATTCACTATACTCGCGGAAGACCGGAGGCAATATGCTCGAAGAACTCGTCACACCGATTCAGGACCTCAGAAAGCGAGTTTTGGACACTTGGAGGCATCTTTGACTCGGATAGATTGAAGTCCGAGATCGCCGACCTCGAGCATCGCACCGCCGACCCGAGCCTCTGGGATAACCGTGAGGACGCCGAGCGGGTGATGACTCAACTGAAGCGCACGAAGGATCGCCTCGAACCGTGGGAGCGGCTTGTCTCTCAAACCGACGAGCTCGCCGAACTCCTGGAGCTTGCAATCGCCGAAAAGAGCGGTGACCTGGAGCCGGAGATTCGCGACGGCCTTGCAGAGCAGCAACGCGTCTTCGACCGGCTCGAAGTCCTGGAACTGCTGTCCGATCGATTCGACGCGTCGAACGCGTTCTTCACGATCCACTCGGGTGCCGGTGGCACCGAGGCGTGCGACTGGGTGAGCATGCTCTACCGCGCGTACACGCGCTGGGCCGACCGCAACGCGATGCGCTACGAGCTACTCGACATCCAGGAAGCCGAAGGCGGGATCAAGAGCGTCACGATCCAGCTCGAGGGCGACTACGCGTACGGCTATCTCAAGGGCGAGACCGGTATCCATCGGCTCGTTCGGATCAGCCCGTTCGACTCGAGTGGGCGCAGACACACGTCGTTTGCGTCGGTCTACGTGAGCCCGGTAATCGACGACGACATCGAGGTCGACATCAAGCCCGACGATATACGCGTGGACACGTACCGGGCGAGCGGCGCCGGCGGTCAGCACGTCAACAAGACCGACAGCGCTGTGCGGATCACTCACCTTGAGACCGGCATCGTCGTCCAGTGCCAGAACGAGCGGAGCCAACACAAGAACCGGGCGACCGCGATGAAGGTGCTCAAGAGCCGGCTCTACGAGTTCTACCGCGCGAAGCAGGATGCAGAGCACGCCGCCGACGCCGCCGAGAAGAAGGACATCTCCTGGGGCAATCAGATTCGGTCGTACGTGTTTCAGCCGTACACGATGGTCAAGGACCACCGCACGAAGCACGAGACCAGCAACGTCCAGGCGGTCATGGATGGTGATCTTGATCCGTTTATCGAAGAATACCTGCGCTTCTCGTGGACCGGGAGCGCATGAGGGTCCGCGTACTCGTCGTCGACGACCTGCAGTTCATGCGGGAACTGCTCTGCGGTATCCTGACCGATGCCGGCGCCGACGTGGTTGCGCAGGCCGAAGATGGCCGTGCCGCGCTGCGCCGCTTTCTGGCGCATGAGCCCGACGTCGTTCTGCTCGATATTGCGATGCCCGTGATGGACGGGATAACGACGCTGCGCAAAATCCGGTTGCTCGAACCGCGCGCGCGGGTGATCATGTGCAGTGCGCTCGGCGAGCAGCAGCTGATCGTTCGTGCGATCCAGCTCGGCGCGCGTGACTTCGTCGTCAAACCGTTCACGCCGCAGCGCGTCGTCAGTGCGATATCCAAGGTGATCGCCGCGGACAGGGTGGAGCGCGATGCGCTGCGCGTGCCTGCGTAGCCTCAATCGGTTCGCGTGCGTAGCCGCACTGGTTGGAGCGGTCGCGGTCGGTGCCGTCGCGGACGAGCCCGATCTGGGTCTGCCTCCGCAGCGCCCGGTCTTTCGCGTCGGTGTCGCGGCGCTGTCGGCCGAGCGTGTGGCGCTCGAGCGACGCTTCGTCGCGGCCACCTTTCCCCTGCTTCTGTACGAGTCGATCCGGGCGGTCGATGCCCGCACTCTTGGCGATCACGAGGTCGTCGCGTACGGTACGCGGCGGCTCGAGGCGGCACGCCGTGACGCGGCACGATCGTTGAGCGCCGCCGTTGAGCGTCGCGACCGGCTCGCCTTCGAGCGTGACCCGTCGGCGACAGCGATCGGCGCAGCGCGCGACGCGGTTGCTGCCGCGCGCCGTCGGTTCGACACGCTCGCGTCGATGGAGCCCGCGCTTGCGATCGAACGCGAGCGGCCGGTCGGGTTCGTCGCCGCGCTCGAGGCGGGGCGACTCCTGCCGGCGGTTCCCACCGACATCGACAGCCTGCTCGCCGACGACCGGCCGCTGCGCGACGCGGCCGCGCGCGACGACCTCGATGCGCTCGTGTTCGGATACGCCGAACAGATCGCCGGGTACGTCGTGATCGACATCTACCTGTATCACGCTTTTCTTGCTACGATCGAGCGCATCGCGGTTGTTACGCGGCTGGCAGAGGAGATCGCCGACGAGGCGGCCGACGTCGCCGACGCGGTGGCATCGAGCCTGCTCGGCCGGCCGTGGGGGTCGATCGACGTGATTGCGACGCCATCATCCGCTGCGATCCGCGTCGATTCGGCGCTGATCGGGCTCGGTTCGGCGCAGATTCGGTTCGCACGCCCGGGCGACTACGAGCTTCACGTGTCCGCGTCGGGGTGGGCTCCGGTCGTCCGACGCATCACGCTCGAAGGAGGCGGCGCGGCGTCGCTGCGGATCGATCTGACCGAGTCGACCGCGCGACCGGTCCGGCTTCAGAGCTCTCCGTCGGGCGCGAACGTCTACGTCGAGTCGGTCTGGGTCGGAGCAACTCCCGTGACCCACCGGTTTGCGCCGGGGAACTCCACTGTGCGCATGACGCGCGATGGGTATCTGGAATCGCGCTTCGTCGTAGACGAGACGACCGCGTCGGTGGTGTCGCGTGCGTTGCTGCCCGACTCGATCGACTGGGGGCAGGAGATCCGTCGTACGCGCGCGGACTTCTACCGGTCGTTGACGTGGTTCGTCGTGAGCGTGCCGGCCACGATCGTGCTCTGGGGCGGGTATCAGAGTATTCTTGGCGTACGCTCGGGACCCGATGTTCTGAGGCTGTCGTTCGAGGAGGACCAGCGCATGGTGCGGACCGGCAACATCCTCTACTGGTCGGCACTCGGCGGCGTGATGGTAAATGCGGCGCTGCTCGCGAACGTGGTGCTCACCATCGTCGACTATGTCGCGGTGGGAGAGGGGTTCCACAATCAGTAAGATTGTCCAGGGAGCGAAACGATGAGAAAGCGTGGGCTCGCAAGCCGTCTGCGCGAGCTGTTCGGCGGGCGGTTCGGAACCGAGGAATCGTACGAGGAACTCGAAGAGTTGCTGATCGAGGCGGATCTGGGTGCGGCGATGGCGATGCGCCTGGTCGACGAGGTCCGCGATGCGAGCCGGGTCGAGGCCGCGTCGGATCATCGCGATCTGGTCGCGATTCTACGCCGCAGGATCGAGTCGACGGTCATCGAGCGTCCGTTCGTGCTGACCCCTGACTCGTTGAACGTGGTGCTCGTGCTCGGTGTCAACGGTGTTGGCAAGACGACGACGATCGCGAAGCTCGCCGATCACTTCCGTCGGTCGGGACAGGCGCAGCGGATCTGTCTAGCCGCCGGAGATACCTTTCGCGCGGCGGCGGTCGATCAGCTGTCGATTCACGCCGACCGCCTCGGTGTCCGAATCGTGAAACAGGCGACCGGAGCCGACTCCGGGGCCGTGATCTACGACGCGATCGAGAGCGCGCGTAACCGGGGGGAGCAGCTGGTGCTGGCCGACACCGCGGGCCGGATGCACACGAAGAAGAACCTGGTGGAAGAGCTCGCCAAGATAGACCGGATCGTCGCGACACGGGCGCCCGACGCAGTCTACCGCAAGCTGCTGGTCATCGACGCGACGACGGGTCAGAACGGACTGCAGCAGGCGGAAGTCTTCAGTGGCGCGGTCAAGATCGACGGGATCGTGCTCGCGAAGTACGACGCGACCGCGCGCGGTGGCATACTGGTGCCAATCGCCGAGAAGCTCGGGATCCCTGCGGTGTTCCTGGGCACCGGTGAGGGGTACACCGATATCAGACCGTTTCGCGCCGGGGATTACGCGATGGAGCTGGTGTCGCCTTGATGAACTGTTTCCGTCGCCCGGGCCCAGTCCGCGGCGTCTGCGTCGTGGCGCTCGCGGCGCTGTTCGTGCGCGGTTTGGTCGCCGATGAAGGCAGCTTCTACGCGTCGAACGCGATGGGCGTTGTGCGCGACGCGATTCCCGCCGACGAGATCGACGCGCACGAGTGGATCATCCGCATCGACGCGAGCGCAGTCGGGGAAACGCACGTGCTGTTTCGCGATGGAGTCGAGATCGAGAGAACCGACTTCGTCGTCGTGGATGGAGCGCTTACCGAGCGCCGCGTCGGGTTGCCCGATGGAACCATCCGGTACACCGAGCGGTATTCCTACTGGGCCGACGGGTCGCTGCGGTCGGTCGTCCACGACGGTTCCGGGGATACGATCACCTACCGGTACGAGGCGGGTCGGATGGCGCTGGAGTGGCACGATACCGGCAGATCGATCGAGGAGAGCCGGTTCGACCGGGCTGGTCGGCTGGTGCTGCGCCGCGTTCGGGTATCAGATACGATCGTTGAACAGGAGGAGCGCGACTACTGGGCCGACGGCGCCGGTTCACCGCTTCGAAGCGTCACGCGCACCCGAGACGGGGAGGTCACCGTCGAGCAGTACGACGAGCGCGGCGTCCTGGTCGGGGTCACCAGCCGCGCGGCCGAAGCCGTCAGGTCAGCCCTTGTCAGGATCTTCGACGGCGACCTGCTGGTCGAAGAGCGCAGCGAAACCGATGCCGGGCTTCTGGTGCGCCGGTTCTTCTACGAGGCCGGTGTGCTGACGGCCGAGCGCGTGTTCCGCGACGGAGCGCTGACTCTGGTCGTCGATCACGAGCCCGGAGGCGACTACACGCGAACCGAGACGATCCATCGCGGTGACGAGGCGCTGCTTCGCATCTACTTCCGGGGGCAGGTCAGAATCCGCGAGTCGGTGCTCCGCGATGGCGAGGCGACTCGAACGCGCGAGTTCGCGACCCCGGACGGACCGTCATGACGAGCCGCTGGATTCTTTTCGTTTCAGTGCGACACTTCCGCACCAAGCGCCGGGAGAAAGGGCACACGGCCGGGGTGCTGTCGGTTCTTGGAATCGCTGCGGGGGTCATGACTCTGATATCGGTCCTTGCGGTCATGAACGGCTTCCAGCACAGCACGATCGAGGACATCCTGGAGGTAGGTAGCTTCCACGTGCAGGTCACCGGTGTCGATTCCGTACCGGCTGCGCGGAGAATCGGTGCGCTTGCGGGAGTTCGTGCGGCTGTACCCTTCTCCGAGCAGCACAGCCTGCTCGCAGGGTACTTTCGTGATCCGGTCGCGGTCGTTGTCCGGGGAGTTCCCGACACGATCGCCCGGGACGACGAAGCCTTCGCGCGGAGCCTCGAGATCGTGTCGGGCCGGTTTGCACTCGATGAGCCGTCCACTGTCGTGCTCGGAGAGGAACTCGCACGGCGGATCGGAGCCCGGGTGGGCGACACCGTCGAGCTTGTCGGATTCGATCTCATCCAGGGTGCCGCGACCGGGTCTGCGCTCGTGTCTCCGCGGCTCGACGTGGTTGGTGTGTTCAAGACCGGCTTCCTGGAGTACGACGCCGGGTGGAGCTTCGTGTCGCTTGACACGTCGCGGTCGCTGCTCGGCACGCCCGCCGGTACCGTTGGCGTGAAGCTCCGTGATCGTTTCGCCGATCGGGTTGTGACCGCGCGGATCCGAGACCTCTTCCCCGATGCCTCCGTCGAAAGCTGGCGCGAGTACAACCGTGCGATCTTCGGCGCGCTCCGTCTGGAGAAGACGCTGATGATGCTGCTGATCGGGCTGATCTTCGTGGTCGTTGCGGTCAACATCTACCAGTCGCTTCGTCGCAGCGTGATGGAACGGACCGAGGAGATCGGCGTTCTCAAGGCGCTCGGCGCGTCGCCGCTTGCGCTCCAACTCGTTTTCGTGTTCGAGGGCGTCTGGATCGGTGCCGCCGGGGCGACGATCGGAACGGTCCTTGGGGTGATTGTCAGCGCGAACATCAACCGTATCTTCGCGTTCGTCGAACGCGCGATCAATGCGGTGTCCGTCGTCGCCGCGGCCGTTGTCGGTGCCGTCAGCGGCACGGGCGTCGACGGCGGCGGCTTTTCGGTGTTCAGCCCGTCGTATTTCTACCTTGACGAGGTTCCCGCCGTGCTGGTAACCGCAGAGGTGGTCACAGTCGCGCTCGTAGCGGTGCTGTCGGCGACCGTCGCCGCGTACGGCGCATCGCGCCGGGCCGGTCGCATCACGCCCGCGGAAGTATTGAGGTACGAATGAGCATTGTCGCGCTGAAGTCGGTCACCAAGGAGTACGCGAGCGGGGAGTCCACGATCAGGGTCCTGGACACCGTCGATCTCGAGCTCTCCGAAGCCGGGATACATGTTGTTACCGGCGCGTCGGGTAGCGGCAAGAGTACGCTGCTGAACCTGATCGGCGGGCTCGACCGCGTCTCCTCCGGTACGATCGAGTCGTGCGGCTACCGCGTCGACGCGATGTCGGAGGACGAGCTCACCGACTATCGCAGCACGAGTCTGGGTCTGATATTCCAGTTTCATCACCTCCTGAAGGACTTCACAGCGCTTGAAAACGTGATGCTCCCGGCGTTCATGCGCGGCCAGGCGCGCGCCGACGCAGAGCAGCGCGCAGAGCAGCTGCTCGGTGAAGTCGGGCTGTCCGAGCGGCTCCACCACTTTCCGTCGCAGCTGTCCGGCGGTGAACGCCAGCGCGCGGCGCTCGCCCGGGCGCTGATCAACAACCCGAA
>SKVA01000339.1 GCA_007129695.1 Spirochaetaceae bacterium
AGAGCCGAACGGGCCGGGCGTGACGCCGGCCGGTTCGGTAGCGATCGGCGCTCGGTCGATGCGCGTCAGCCGACGACAGGCGAAGACGATGAGGCGGACAAGTGGGACGAAAAGCGGTGGCGCGGCGATGAGAAGGCGGTCCGGCAGATGGAAAGCGGCTGGGACCGCGCGCTCCGCGAGCCCGGGCCTCCGGCCGGCGCGTACGATTCGCTCGTTGAGGACTACAAGGATCACGCGGCGAATGTCGCACAGAAGGAGCGCGCCGGTTTCCGCGGTCACATGGTCAGCTATCTGGGCGTGAATGGCGGGCTGTTTCTCCTGTGGGCGATGACGATGTTCGGGTCTTTCCCGTGGTTCCTGATCGTGCTGTTCGCGTGGGGGATCGGGCTTGCGAGCCACTACGTCGGCGTTCGTGACAAGATCGCAGAGAGCCGCGACGTCGACGGCGCGCAGGGGCTCACGCGCGAGCAGCTTCGGATCTACCGCCGTCTTGTCCGTGCGCGCGCTGCGTGGAAGGGCCATCTGGTATCGAACGTCGCGACGTCGGTTTTCCTGGTCGTTCTGAACCTGATCACCGGGCCGTCGTTCTTCTGGGCGGCGTTTCCGGTCGGGTTCATGACGATAGGTCTGCTGTCCCACCTACCCGCGTACAAGGCGAAGGAGCGGCGGTTGCTCAAGCGCCTGCAGACGCTCGGCGCCCGAATCGGTGGGGCATTCCGTCGAACCGGGGATCGAGACGCGTCTGAGCGTCCCGAGCCGGTCACCGGGTCGGGACCCGGCTCCGAGGCAGAGCTCGTGCGACGCAGACTGCTTGCCGCGATTGGCGCGTCGCCGAAGGGTTCGCCGCTCGGCGAGGAGTTCGTGCCCGTCCTCGACAACTACGTCGAGCAGATCAAGTCGCTCGACCGCAAGAGCTCGGAGCTCGACCGGATCATGGACGCGATACCGGTTGCCGACCTCGAGCGCGACCTGCTCGCCCTCCAACAGAAGCGCGACACGTCCGACAGTCAGCCGGTCCGCGTCGAGTACGACAGATCAATGGACCAGATCCGCAAACAGCAGTCGTCCTACGCGGAGCTCAGGAACGCGCGCGAGATGCTGCGGCTGCGCCTCTCGTCGGGGCTCAATCAGCTGCGTCAGCTCGAGATCGACGTCGCGCGGATGCAGAGCGTCTCCTCCGACGAAAACCCCGCGTCGGTTTCGATGCTGAGGGAGAAGTCGGAGGAACTCAGCGAGTACCTGGAGGATCTGCGCCAGGGGTACCGCGAGCTCGAGTAGGCTACTCGAGCCGCTCCACCTCAAACACGATGTACGAGTTCGCCGGGATGACCGGCGGGATTCCGGCCGGACCCCAGCCCAGTTCGGGTGGAACCACCGCGACGATCCGCGCGCCGACTCTCATCGTGCCGATCGCGATCTCCAGGCCTTCGACCAGCCGCTGCTGGAGGTAGTTGAACCGATACGGTTCGCCGCGGTCGCGGGTGCTCTCGATCTGTGTTCCGTCGACCAGCGACAGTACGAAGTGCACGCCGACCGGCTGGCCCGGATCGGGCGCGCCGCCGGTGCCCTCCGCGATCTGCGCCAGGTACATCCCCGTTTCGCCGTACTCGACGGCATCGGGCCACTGAGCCTCGATCCGCGCGATCGCCTGTGCGCGCGTAGCAAAGGCCTCCTGTTCACGACGCTCGAGCAGTTCATCGACGAGTCGATCAAACGCTTCGGTCGACGCGGTGAACGCCTTTGCTGCCTCGCCGACCCGGAGAATCGTCACGCGGCGCATCACATCGCCCGCCTGAATAGCCCGGACCGCGTCCATCCCGTCGACTACCGATCCGAAGACGTTGTACCCACCATCCAGGTGGGGGGTCGGGCGCAGCGTGATGTAGAACTGACTTCCGTTCGTGTCGGGGCCCGAGTTTGCCATCGCAAGGATGCCTTCCGAGTCGTGGAGCAGCTCCTCGTGCGTTTCGGTCGGGAAGCGGTAGCCGGGGCCGCCGGTTCCGGTGCCGTTCGGGTCGCCCCCCTGGATCACGAAGTTCGGCTCGACGCGATGGAAGGTCAGGCCGTCGTAGAATGCGCTGCCCGACCGGAAGCTGTTGTCGATCGTGCCCTCGGCGAGTCCAACGAAGTTCATCACGGTCACCGGTGCGCGTTCGGGCTCCAGCCGCGCGATGATCGTGCCGCGCGAGGTTTCTATGCGCGCATAGAGTCCGTCGGGAAGGTTGGGGGTGCGGTCGGCGCACCCGCTCACGGCGACGAACGTCGCCAGGAGCGCTGCGAACAATGGGACAAGTCGTGCAAATCGGTTCATGCTGCCTCAGAGTGTCGGTATTGTTCGGACAAAGATAACACCATCGATCGCGTTCAGCCGCTCGATCGCATCCGGCGGCAGATCGCCTTCGATGTCGATGATGTTGTACGCCAGATCGCCGCGGTGACGATTGAGCAGGTCCAGGATATTGATCGAGTGTCCCGCAAGGATTGTTGTTATCTGACCGACCATGTTCGGGATGTTGCGGTTCGCGATGACGATGCGCTGCGGCGCGGTTCCCGCGAGCATACAGTCCGGGTAGTTCACCGCATTGGTCAGCGTGCCGTTCTCCAGGTAGTCGCGGAGCTGCCGTGCGGCCATGACCGCGCAGTTGTCTTCGGCCTCCTCGGTCGATGCGCCCAGGTGCGGGATGCCGAGCACGTGGTCGTGCGACGCGATCTTTTCGTTCGGAAAGTCGGTCACGTAGCGCCCGGACTGTCCGCTCGACAGGCTCGCGAGCAGCGCGTCTTCGTCGACCAGCCCGCCGCGCGCGAAGTTCAGGATCGTCGCACCCTGCTTCATTCTCGCGAGGCCGGCGGCGTCGATCATGTTTCTGGTCTGGTCGTTCAGCGGCACGTGAAGCGTCACGTAGTCGCACTGGCCGAGCAGATGGTCGAGCGACTGCGCCCGCTCGATCTGCCGCGACAGGTCCCACGCCGACGCGACCGAGATGAACGGGTCGTACCCGATGACTCGCATCCCGAGCGACGCGGCGGCGTTGGAGACCAGTACGCCGATCGCGCCGAGCCCGACGACGCCCAGGGTCTTGCCCAGGATCTCGGTTCCGGCGAACCGGCTCTTCTCCTTCTCGACGATTTTCTCGAGACCGGGTGTTGTCGCGTTGTCCCGGACCCACTGCATTCCCTGCTGGATGTCGCGCGCTGAGAGTAGCAGCGCCGCGATCACCAGCTCCTTGACGCTGTTCGCGTTCGCGCCCGGCGTGTTGAACACGACTACGCCTGACTCGCTGCAGCGGTCGATCGGAATATTGTTGACCCCGGCGCCCGCGCGCGCGATCGCCTTCAGGTTGGGCCCGAACTCCAGATCGTGAAGCGCCGCGCTGCGCACGAGGATCGCGTCGGGGTTCGCTACGTCGTCGCCCACGGTGTAGAGTTCCTGCGGGAAGACCGCCAAGCCTAGCGGAGATATCTTGTTGAGCGTCTGGATCGTGAACACGAGTTTCCCCTTTTTGAGCAGGATACCGGGGAGCGCCGCCCGTGTACAGCCCGACACCGGGGAGCCGCGCTTCCTGATCGGGGTCGACGATCGCTTCGAAGGGGCGTATAATCGGCTCGTCTCTTACGAGGAGGGCCCAATGCGACGAAGCATCGCATTCTTTCTGTTTGTCCTTGCCGCGGTGACCCTCTCCGCCGTGAACGTAGGACAGCTCGTCACGATTTCGGTGCGTGAAGCCGAACTACGCTCCAATCCCGGATTCCTGGCGACCGTGCAGACGCGGCTCGCGTACGGTGACTCGGTTCGCGTCGTTGAAAAACGACCCGGGTGGGTCCGCGTCCAGGCGGTCGAGACCGAAATGGACGGATGGCTGCACGAATCGGCCGTTGCGCCGCCGGCCGACCTCCGTCTCTCATCCACGGGCCGGGCGGGCGACACCGGGGCGTCGACGCGGGAGATCGCGCTCGCCGGCCGCGGGTTCAACCAGCAGATAGAGGCCGAGTATCAGGAGCAGCAACAGATCGACTTCACGATGGTCGACGAGATGGAGGGTTTCCTACAGCCGACCGATGAGCTCGCCGCGTTCCTTTCCGCAATCGGTGGATCGATCTCCGACGGGGGTGACCAATGAACCGCTCATCACGCATCGTGCGGATCGCGATGATCACGATCGTTACGGCTGCGCTTGTTGTATCGTGCGCGGGGCTCTCCGGCGCGCTTGGTTCGGCGCTCGCGGTAGGCGAAGGACTCGGTGTCTCGGGCTCCGGCGCGCGGTTGGCGCTCGCCGGCGTGCGGACGCTCAGCGAAGTCGTCGACGCCGCCAACAGCCCGTTCACTCCCGAACAGGAGTACTACATCGGCCGATCGGTCGCGGCGACTATCCTGAAGCAGTACCCGGCGTACACCACCGTCCGGGCGAACCGGTACATCAACAGCCTGGGGCAGGTGCTCGCGCTCGCGTCCGATCGACCGCAGCTCTATCACGGCTATACGTTTCTGATCCTGGATACCGACGAGATCAACGCGTTCGCGACTCCCGGCGGGCACATTTTCATATCGCGCGGTATGCTCCGCCTCACGACCAGCGAGGATGAGGTCGCGGCGGTGCTCGCGCACGAGATCGCGCACGTAGTGCATCGACACGGCCTGGGGAGCATCCGGAGCGCACGCGTGATCGGCGCTCTCCAGCAGGGAACGCTCGACATGCTCGACGAGGTCAGCGGCGCCCAACTGCGCGAGGTGACCGAGATCTTCGGTGAGACGACGTCGGAGATTCTGGACACGCTGATCACGCGCGGCTACAGCGGCGCGTCCGAGCGCGAAGCCGACGCGAGCGCGGTCGAGATCCTGAACCGAGTCGGTTACGATCCGCACGCGATTGTCCGAGTCCTCGAGCGCATGGACGCCGCGCAGCGCGCCGAATACGAAGGGTCGCGCGAGCCGGTCGGGTTTTCCAAGACGCATCCCCGGCCGCAGTCGCGCGTGAACGGGCTGAACACGACCGCGCTTCGTAACGTTGAGCCCGAATCGAGGATCCGGACCGACGTCGCCGACCGCCGCTTCCGTGAGGCTCTCTCCGGGATCTGATCGCACGGTCTTGCCTGATCGGGTGGACCGGAGGAGGACCGATGGGTCGCGATTCACAGTTGATGGAAAACCGCCGCGTCCGCGGGCTTGTCGTGGGCGGCGCGGCCGCCGCCGCGGCCGTGCTGCTGCTTCTGACCGGGGCCCTGGATGGTCCCGAGCGCACTTCGTGGGACTGGCGCGTACGCACGCTCGCGCGTGCGTCGGTCGCGACCGATGACGTCGTGCTCCTGCTGATCGACCAGGCGAGCATCGACGAGCTGATCGATCAGTTCGGCGTCGACTGGCCGTGGCCACGGTCGGTTCAGAGCTATCTGCTGCAGTTCGCGTCGCTTTCGGGGGCGGCTTCGGTCTCCTACGACCTCATTCTCCAGGACGGACTGGTAGGCCCCGCAGACAACGCCGAGTTCGCCGCGGCGGCCGGTCGCATCGACCGGTTCGTCTACGCGCTCTACCTGGAGCAGACGCCGGCGGAGGGCAACGCGTGGCCCGCGCACGTCGCGCGACCCCCGTACCGCGTCTCCGGCGTCGAATCGCTCGGTTCCGACCGACTCGAGCAGATCACGCTCAACAGGGGTGTCTTCCCACACCCCGACGTCGTCGCCCCCAACGGTCGGATCGGCGGTGTCAACGGCGAAAGCGATGCCGACGGTGTCTTCAGGCGCTACCGGCTCTACAGCTTCCACAACGACCAGTTCGTCCCGTCGCTCGCGCTCGCCGCGTACCTGTCGACGCGCCCGGCCGACGAGTCGGTACGGATCGAGCGCGGGAAACTCGTCGTTGGTGACCTGGTGATCCCGACCGATCCGGACGGTCTGGCGGTAATCCGCTACAACGCCGCAGGCGATGATCTCCGGACGCACGATGAGTACCGTGCGTGGCCGGTGATCCGTAGCGTGCTGCTGATAGACGAAGGGCAGGAGCCCGACGTTCCGCTCGACGCGCTGTCCGGGCGCCACGTGATGGTAGGGCCGTCGGCTGCCGGGCTGCTCGATCTGCGCCCGACGCCGCTCGAGCCGCGCGCACCCGGAGTGACCGTACACGCGGCGATGCTGGAGAATCTCCTGGCGGACGAGTTCATCCGGGAGGTGCCGTCCTGGATCGCCGTGCTGCTGATCATCGCGCTCTGCGTCGCGGCGGGCTTGGCGGCGACCGCGGTCGAAAGGACGTGGGCAGAGGGTGTCCTGGTCGTCGGGTTCGTCGTGGCATCGGTTGCGCTCGGCGTCGGCGGGTATATCGCCAATCTCTGGGTGCCGATGGTAGTTCCGATCGTCGGTGTGGCGCTCGCGCTCGGCGGCGCGAACGTCGCGAACTACGCGACCGAAGGCGCGCAGAAGCGTTTCCTGCGCGGCGCGTTCGGGCAGTACCTGAGCCCCGCGGTCGTGCAGCAGGTCGTCGATCATCCGGAGCGGCTACGCCTGGGAGGCGAGCGGCGCGAACTGACGATGCTCTTCTCAGACATCCAGGGCTTCACGACGCTGTCGGAGGGGCTCGACCCGCAGCAGCTTTCGGCGTTTCTGAACATCTACCTCACCGAGATGGTCGACATCATCCAGGCCGAGGGAGGCACGATCGACAAGTTCGAGGGTGACGCGATCATCGCGTTCTGGAACGCGCCGCTCGAGCTTCCCGACCACGCGGTGCGCGGGCTGCGCGCCGCGCTGAACTGCCAGGAACGGCTGAAGGCGCTCCGGTCCGAGTGGAGCCGCCCGATCGCCGAAGGCGGCGTCGGCCGCGACGTGTTCACGCGGATCGGCATGAACACCGGTGAGGTGTCGGTCGGGAATTTCGGGAGTCAGACCCGGTTCGACTACACCGCGCTCGGTGACCACATGAACCTGGCCGCGCGCCTGGAGGGGTCGAACAAGGTGTTCGGGACGTATCTCCTGGTGTCGGAGGACACGATGCGTGCTTCAGGCGGAGCGTTCCCCGCGCGTGAGCTTGGGCGGATCGCCGTCGTCGGCCGCTCGGAGCCGGTCACCGTGTTCGAGCCGATGCTCGAAGAGGGCTACCGCGCAAGAGCCACGGCTCTGGAGACCTACGCGAACGCGCTTCGCGCGTGGTACGACGCGCGATTCGACGACGCGCTTGCGCTGTTCGCATCGATTGCCGACGCTGACGCGCCGGCCAGACGTATGCATGCGATGTGCGCGGATTGGGTGAAGCGTTCGGGTGAACTACCCGCGCAGTGGACCGGAGTCGTCACGCTGACCGAGAAGTAACCACCCCGGGCGCGCTGCGCGCCTGTCGCTACGTCGAGAACTCGATCTGCCCGTCTCTGCCCGAGTAGGCGGGATCCCAGAGCACGACGCGATTGCGGCCGAGGCGCTTGGCCTCGAACAGCGCCTGATCGGCCTGGTCGAGGATCACGTCGATCTGATCGCCGTGATGCGGTCTGCACGCGCGAACGCCGATGCTGACGGTGAGCTCGCCCTCCATCCCCGGAATTCGGGTCTGCGTGACCCGACTCCGGAGGCGTTCGGCGATCGCCACCGCTCCGGCGGCTCCGGTCTGGGGTAGTACGACTGCAAGCTCGTCACCGCCGTAGCGGCCAATAAGGTCGGTTCGCCTGAGGATCTCCTGCGCCGCTTCGACGACGCGGCGGATCGCTTCGTCGCCGACCGCGTGGCCGAACCGGTCATTGATCGCCTTGAACCGGTCCAGATCTGCCATCAGTACGCTGAACTCGGTGTCGGTATGGATGGTGGTACGAAGCGCCGTGTCTGCCATCGCGAAGAAACTGCGGCGCGTCGATATCCCGGTCAGGCTGTCGGTCATCGCGAGTTCGTTCGCCTGTTCATAGAGCCTGGCGTTATGGAGCGCGACCGCGACGTGGTCGCCGAGCGCGGCGGCCAGGCGGATCTGCTTCGCGGTGAAGAAGTCTATACTCGTGCTGTCGAGCGCGAGCAGACCGATCACCTCGTCGTGCACGATGAGCGGGATACCGAGCCACGAGCTGATCGTTGTTCCGCCGATGCTCGTGAACGCCGGGAACTCGCGCATCAGGTCACCGTACACCGTCGGCGAGCGGTGCTCGATCGCGGCGCTGTGCGGGTTGTTCCCGGGGCAGGGGATACGTAGTCCGACAATCGCCGAAATATCGTCCCAGCCGTTGCCTCCGATCACTTCGAGCTCGTTGCCGCGCAGTAACTGGACCGTCGCGGTGTCGTACGCGACGACGTTGAGCGCCTGATCGAGTACCAGCTGGACCGTGCGTTCGACGTCCAGCGTCGACGCGACGATTGCGCCTGCCATCCGCAGCGCTTCTGCTTCCTGAGCCTGCTCTTCGGCTTCTGCGCGTGCCTGATCGAGCGCCCTCACGAGTCGTGTCTGCTGGTCATCGGTCGCACCGGCGTGCGCCACTGCGGCACCAGCCGATCCGCAGAGGGGTTCGGCAAGCTCGAGCGCGCGCTCGTCGTAGCGGCGCATCAGGCGCCGCGTGATCGGTCCCGGCGCGCCGTCGCCCACGTCGCGACCGTCGATCCGGACGATCGGGACGATACCGCGGGTCGACGAACTCATGAACGCCTCTCGCAGCGACGCCAGCCGGTCCGTTCGAACGGGCACGAGCGACACGGGAACTTCGCTCGACGCGATCTCGAGCACGATCGATCGCGCGATGCCCGATAGCACACCGTCGCCCGCGGTCTGCAGAAGCGCGCTCCCCGACGGATCATCTACGATCGCGTAGAAGTTGCTGCTCGACCCCTCGAGCACGCGGTCCTGCGCGTCGGTCAGCAGCCACTCGTAGACGCCGTCGGCGGCGAACGCGTCGCGCGTCTTGAGCCAGTCGGTCTGCTTTGCAAGCGGGTTGTCACGCGCGGAGCGCGCACGCGTCATACACGCGACGCCGTGTTCGCGTTCGCGCTCGGGTGGTCCTGGATACGACTCCACCGCGACCAGGACGCTCCGTGGATCGTCGGGATGAACCGACAGCCGAACCTTTCCTTCGGCGATGCCGGCATCGTCCATCACCAGGCAGACCTCACGGCGCAGTAGATCCGCGCTGAGCTCGAAGCGGTCGATGCCGAGCCGATGCGCCGAGTCTCTGAGCCGATCCAGATGATGGCCAAGCCGGACGACCCTCCGTCCGTGCCACGTGGAGAAGACCGCGTAGACGCCGCCCGGCGCCTCAAGGCGCGCCGCTTCCGTCAGGCTGTCTGCTGCGAAGGGCGCCGGATGCACCGACGGCTCACGGCCGACCGCCGCGACGACCCGCAGCGCGCAGCTCATCGCTGGTCGTCCACGATCGCGATGCCGAGCTCGGCCAGTTGCGCAGGGTCGACCGCGGCCGGACTTTCGTCCATCGGGTTGACCCCGACTGTGTTCTTTGGAAACGCAATCACCTCGCGGATCGTGCTCTCACCAGCCATCAGCATCACGAGTCGGTCGAGCCCGGGAGCGATGCCGCCGTGCGGAGGCGCCCCGTACCGGAACGCTTCCAGGAGGAACCCGAACCGCTGCTGCGCTTCCTCTTCGGGGAAGCCTACGATCGAGAAGATCCGACGCTGGATCGCCGGATCGTGGATCCTGATCGATCCCGACGCGAGCTCTACGCCGTTGCAGACCAGGTCGTAGAGATCGCCCTTCACCGCGCCTGGATCCGATTCCATCGAGTCGATGAATCGTTCCTGCGGCATCGTGAACATGTGGTGCGACGCTTCCCAGCGCTGCTCGTCGTCGTTCCACTCGAACAGCGGGAAGTCGATGATCCACGCGAACCGGAAGTCACTCGGGTCGAAGAGCTCCTGGTCGCGCCCGATCCGGCTACGGACCGCGCCGAGCGCGGTGCACGCCGTCTTCCACGTGTCGGCGACGAACAGGATCAGGTCTCCCGGCTTGGCGCCGAGTCCGGCGCAGATCGCGTCCGACCGGTCGGTGAAGAACTTCGCGATGCCGCCGTCCAGACCGTCGGGGGTCACCTTCATCCACGCAAGGCCCTTCGCGCCGTAGGTCTTTGCGACCTCTTCCAGATCGGTGATCTGCTTCCTGCTGTAGTCGGCCGATCCGGCGACGACGAGCGCCTTGACGCTCCCGCCCGAATCCAACGTCGACGCGAATACCTTGAACTCGCTTCCCGCGACGTACGGCGCGAAGTCCTGGATCGGCAGCTCGAAGCGCAGGTCGGGCTTGTCCGACCCGTAGCGGTCCATCGCGTCGTCGTACGCTATCCGCGGGAAGGGCGTGGAGAGGCTCTTCCCGAGCGTGGTGTCGAACACGTGCGTCAGCATCGCCTCGATCAGCGCGAACACGTCGTCCTTACCGACGAAGCTCATCTCGATGTCGATCTGCGTGTGTTCGGGCTGGCGGTCGCCGCGCGCGTCCTCGTCGCGGAAGCAGTGCGCGATCTGAAAGTAGCGATCGAACCCGCTGACCATCAGAATCTGCTTGTAGAGCTGCGGCGACTGCGGAAGTGCGTAGAAGCTTCCGCGCTGGATACGGCTCGGGACCAGGAAATCGCGCGCCCCTTCCGGGGTCGAGCGGATCAAGGTCGGAGTCTCGATCTCCAGAAAGCCCTGGCCGTTGAGGTACTCGCGGATCCGGTACGACACGTCGTGGCGCAGCCGGATCTTCCGCTGCATGGAGAACGATCGCAGGTCCAGGTACCGGTGCTTCAGTCTGAGCTCTTCGCGCGCGTCCGACTTGTCGTCGATCATGAACGGGAGCGTCTCGGACGCGGTCAGTACGTGGACCGCGGTTGCAGCGATTTCGACCTGGCCGGTGGGCATCTGGTCGTTGACCATGTCGGCGGGTCGGTTGCGGACCACGCCTTCGACCGCTATCACATACTCGAACTTGAGCGACGCCGCGATGGCGGCGAGCTCCTTGGGTGCGTCATCGTCGATCACGACCTGCGTTACGCCGTAGCGGTCGCGTAGATTGATGAAGTGGACGCCACCGTGGTCGCGGTTGCGATGAACCCACCCATTGAGCGTCACCGATCGGCCGGCATCCGTGCCGCGAAGCTCTCCGCACGTTGCCGTGCGCCTGTGTTGTTCCATCTGTTTCAGCCTCTCCTTCGTTTTCGACCAAATCCGCGACGTCGATGACGCGGCTATCCCGGGGGCCATCCGAGCTTGCGTCCCGCGAGGATGTGCGCGTGGAGGTACGCAACCGACTGTTGCGCGTCGGCTCCGGTGTTGAACACGACGCGGTATCCGGCTTCTTCGAGGCCGAGCTTCCGCGCGGTCAGTGCGACGCCGCGCATGAACGCGCCGATCGCGTCGGGCGACGCTTCTGCCAGGTCGGCGACGCTCTCGAACCTGGTCCGTGGGATGACCAGTACGTGTACCGGTGCCTGCGGGTTGATGTCGTTGAACGCGTAGACCGCGTCGTCCTCGTACACGCTGGTCGACGGAATCTCGCCGCTCAGCACCTTGTCGAATATCGTTTGCTCAGCCATCTGCTCTCCGGTGTCAGGATAGACGAAGATAGCACTACCCTGTCTGGGCTTGCGATCGCGCCTGCGATTTGGCGAGTATTTCCTGGTATTTTTCGTGCGTGATCGGATAGTACGACAGCACGATCACACCGGCGATGAAGAAGAGCGCCGGGACGGGCCCGGTCAGCAGCCGGATCCCCAGGATCGTGAGGTCACCCTGCGCCGGATCGGGAACCGCAGCGGTCGGCGCGATGTACCCGAACAGTGCGAGGACCCATCCGCTGAGCGCGAGCGCGAACGCCTGCCCGATCTTGCTGACGAAGGTCCACATGCCGTAGAAGATTCCCTCGCGGCGTGTTCCGTTCTCGGCGAAGTCGTACTCGATCACATCGGGTATCATCGAGAACGGCATCACGTAGTTCGTCGCAAACCCGGTGCCCGCGATGGCGAAGATCACGAATGAGAACCAGACCGGCAGCGACGCGCCGATCGCGAAGAAGAGCAGCACCGCTCCCGCGAAGATCAGCATTCCGATATTGTAGCTGAGGCGTTTGCCGATCGACTTCGATACGCGGACCCAGATCGGAATGAAGATAAGGCTCACGACGAGCAGGAACATCAGCGCGAATGTGAACTGCGCCTCATCGCCGTAGACGTAGCGGAAGAAGTAGATCAGGCTCGCCTGAATCACCGTGACGCCCGCGATATGGAGTGCGTACGGGACGAGTGCGGTCAGGAAGGTCTTCATCCCCAGGACTTCGATATACGACTTGAACACGTTGACCTTCGGTGCTCGCTCGGAGACTCTCTTCTCCTTGACGGTCACAACCGTAATCAGCGTGACCACCGCCATCAACGCGCCCATCACCGCGCCGGTCGCGGTCCATCCGGCGTCGCCGCCGCCGAACGCCGCAACCAGCGGAAGCACCGCGCCGGCGCCGACGAGCGTTCCGACGACCGCGAACGACATGCGGTACCCGTTCAGCGACGTGCGTTCGTCGAAGTCGCTCGTCAGCTCGGGTGTCAGCGAGCCGTACGGAATGTTCACGAGCGTGTACGCGGTGTTCAGGAAACAGTAGACGACCGTGACCCAGATGAAGCGCGCCGTCTGTCCACCGATCGACGGATTCGTGAACATCAGGATCATCGACACGAAGAGCAGGATCGCTCCAACCGCCATGTACGGTCTGCGCCGCCCCCATCGCGTGCGGGTACGGTCGGAGATGTGGCCGACCGCGGGGTCAGTCACCGCGTCCCAGACCTTCCCGATGAACAAAGCAGTGCCCGCGGCTCCCGCCGCGATCCCGAACGTGTCGGTCAGGAACGCGAGCAGGTAGAACCCCATCATCGTGAAGAAGAGATTGCCGCCCAGGTCGGCGATCCCAAATCCCAGCTTCAAGCCGACCGGCAGCCGGTGCGGACGCTCGGCGAGCGTCTGTTCGCGCGGTGTCTTCATCGCATCATTATAAACGGTCTACCGGTCGCTGTCAGCGATTGTTGTCGGCGACCGCCCGCTCTTCGACGGCTGGAACCGAACCGGTGCGCGCGACAACCTCTATCGTCGAGTCGGCCCAGCCGAGCACCACGTCGCCCGACGGGACCGCAAAGTAGCACAGTCGCGCAGCGTCGCGTAGCAGCGTCGCGCCGTCCTTGACCAGACCGAGTACCTCCGATGGCGTGGGATGGGTCATCAGCGGCCCGAACGGTTCGTGCGTTCCGGGGCCACTCACCACGAGGGCGATGGTCTGCGCATCGGGAGAGGCGGGTGCGGACTGGGTGACCTTGTAGCGCGACGCGTCGATCCCGAAGGTCTCTGCAAGCGCTGCGACAAGTCGGTTGACCGCGTTGGCCATGCCGACCGGCGCGGAGCCGTCAACCGGTCGAGCAAGCCCGTGCCGCGCGATCGTCTCCTGCACCCGCAGGTCCGCGTCGTCGAGCACGCTCGCCAGAATCGCAACCGCCTCGACGACATCGCTGCTGGTTGAGGATTGCGAACGGTCGAGAAGCGCGGTGATACTCGCGTCGATCGACGCGGCGAACAGCGATAGTTCGGTCACGTAACGTTCGGCAACGCGCTTCTCGCGAAAAGCCCGGCTCGCCGCTTCGGCTAGCCGGATCGAGTCGCGCAACGCGCCCGGCGCGTCGACCATCCGCTCGATGAGCTGCAGCTCGGCGTGCACGACGTTGATCAGGTTCACGTAGCCGTGGCGATCCATGCGCGCGGTCTCGGCGTTCGTGGGCCGCAGGTCGATGGAGAGCGTAGCACGCTGCATGACCGCCGATTATACCAGCCGCGGCCGCGTGCTACCAGCCGCGGCCCGAGCCGTTGTCGGTCGCTACCGACGTGTATCGTTGCGATCCGGTGCTAGTGGTTCCGGTGATGCGTATCCCGGTACCGGCAAGAAAAAGCCGTTGCTGGCTGCGCTCGCCGGCGACTTCCAGCGTCCCGGTCGTACTTCGCAGATCGAACGCGAACGCCGACAGTGGCTGCGCGAGCTCGATTGTGACCCGGCCGGTCGACGCCTCAAAGCTGCTGTCACCGGTCAGTACCACCGCCGTTCCGGTCTGACTCCCTGTGGAGGTCCTGACGCGCATCACGCCGCTGACGTGGTCCAGCGCGATCCGACCGGTGCTCGATGTGGCGTCGATCGACCCGTCGACCCCAACCAGCGACTGCTGTCCGGTCGACGAGCGCGACGTGACCGTGCCGCGCGAGTCTTCGATCCGTATCCGACCGGTCGACGTTCTGACGTCGAGCGTGCCGTCAGTCTCACGGACGCTCACGTTGCCGGTCGACGTCGAAACCGACAGTTCGCCGCTGATGCCGGCGGCATCCACGGTACCCGTACTTGTGCGAATAGAGACACGGTGCTGGCTTCCGGATACAGACACGCCGCCGGTCGACGTATGGATATCTACGGTCGAATCCCTGGGGACAGTCACGACCATCAGACCGTTGCGTCCGACGGAGAAGAGCGAGAAGCGCCGTTCAACCCATACGCGCACGCCATCGCTCGTTCGCTCGTGGTAGACGGTGTGGTCCGACGGATTGCGCTCGACCCTGAGCGTCGCCGACCGTCCCGGCACCGCGATCACCTGCACGTCGAAGGTCTCGGCCTCTATCGACAGCGATCGAACCCCGTCGTACGAGAAATCGCCTGCCTCCCGCCCTCCGAGTCCGAACGCTGTCCCGGCGGCGAGGATCACCATCGCCGCGATCAAGGGACGGTGTATTGCCGTTCTCATGGGTCCCTCCGGTTCTCTATGTTCGCGCCGACCGAAGAGTGTCACGCGAGTTTGCTTTCCTGCACTCGGTGCACCCGAGCACGTGAACGTGCTTTTTCCCAGGCTTTTCGAACAGCCGCGCGATCACGTAGCCCTCCGCGGATACCGTCTGATTACAGACCGGGCAGATACGGGGGTGGACATCGTTGGCCGGATAACAGTACTTGCACCCGAACATGTGCGTGAGCGCGTCCGGCTGCCGCCCGCCGGCTGCCGCGGTCGATGAACCGGTTGGTGGCTGTCCGCCCGAGAACACGACGGTGTGAACCGTTTCCCCGCGTCGCAGCATTGATCCGCACAGCGGACACGGCCTGAGCACCTGGAGCCGCTCGCGGGTCCGGTCGGCCATGCGGTTGGCAAGGAGCGTGTAGTCATCACGTCCAAGACGTACGATCGTATAGATCAGCAGCCCGACGACAACCGCCATCAGGACCAGCACGAAGATCTCCATAGCGCCCCATCGTAATCGATTAGGCCTCCCCTTGTCTGCTTGACCGTGTCGGCGTAGACTGGCGGCGTGGCCTGCCTCTACGTCGTCGCGACGCCGATCGGTAATCTCTCCGATATCTCCGCGCGTGCGCTCGATACATTGCGTGCCGTCGACCTGATCGTCTGTGAGGACACCCGGCACAGCCGACGGCTGCTCGATCACTACGGTATCTCCAAGCCGCTGCGCAGCGGACACGGCTACAACGAGCCGCAGACCGCGCAGGCCGTGGTCCGGACGCTCGAATCGGGGTCCGACGTCGCGTACGTGTCGGACGCCGGCACGCCCGGCCTCAGCGATCCCGGGCGCGTGATCGTCCGGTCGGTCCGCGACGCCGGGTTCACCGTCGTGCCGATTCCCGGTCCGTCGGCGTTGACGGCGCTTCTGTCGGCAAACGGTTTTCCCGGCAAGGCGGTGGTTTTCGAGGGGTTCCTGTCGCCGAAGCAGGGTCGACGGCGCAGCCGGCTGCGCGAGCTGCTCGATACGGGTGATTCGTTCGTGTTGTACGAGTCCCCGCACCGAGTGTTGAAGTTATTGGCCGACCTCACCGATCTTGAACCTGAGCGGCCGGTACTGCTTGGTCGGGAACTGACCAAGATCCATGAGGAACTGCTCGAGGGGAGCGCCGCGGAGGTGCTCGAGGTGCTCGGGCAGCGGGCGTCGATCAAGGGCGAGATCGCGCTCCTTGTCGGGCCTGCCAAAAAGGGGTAACATTTGAAGAGCTGGCTGCCGATGATGTGTATGAAAGGAAGGCTCTGCAATGAGTATTGAGCGTCTTGGTCCCGTCGACCCAGTACAACGCTACTCACCTTCGGACAAGTCCAGACGAGTCGATACGAAGCACGACCGCGATTCGGTCGCGCTCAGCGAAGAGGCTCGCATCAAGGCAGAGGTTTTCCAGCTTTCTGAGCAGGTCAGGCAGGCACCGGACGTCCGCGCAGACCGCGTCGAAGAGGTGCGTCGGAAGCTCGAGGATCCGAACTACATCGACGACGCAGTCGTTGAGCATGTCGCAGAACAGATCATGGACATGTTCAGTCTGTAGCCCAGGATGGATATTCCGGAGGCAGTGAGACCCATCACTGCCTCTTTTTTTTGGTGGGCCAATGAGTGACCTTGTTCTGCGTTTCCCTCACCAGGTGTACTTCGGCCCCGATGTCATCAACCGGATCGGCCAGATCGTCAGCGCCTACGGCGATCGCTGTTTCATCGTAACCGAATCGGTACTGCGCGAGAGTGGCGCGATCGACCATATCGAGAATATCCTCGACCGGCGTTCGGTCGGTACGATCATCCATGACGAAATCGGCCCCGGCGCGACGACCGCGGGCATCGAAAAAGTGGTCTCGCTCGCGCGAGCGAGCCACGCGCAGGTCGTGCTCGGAGTCGGCGGGATGCGGGTTCTTGCGACCGCTCGGGTCGTGAGCGTCGCGGCCGGAGACGGAACCGCGCTTGGCGACGTGCTATCGGGTCGTGTGACCAAGCCGTCGTCGATCGTCTACATCGAAGCCCCGTCGTCGTACCGTAACCACTCGATGCTGCGCGATGAGTGCATCCTGACCGACGGCGTGACGCGACAGCCCGTCACCGTCCGGCTTCCCGACGGAACGACCAGGGCGATCGTGGTCGACCCGAACCTCACGCTTTCGATGTCGCCGAAGTACGCCGCCGCCGCGATGCTCGATACGCTGCTCGCGGCGATCGAAGGGTACGTCTCCAGTCGATCTTCGTTCTTCTCCGACACGCTGCTCCACGAGGCGATCACGCATCTTGGTGGAGCGCTGAAGGGCATCACCGAGATGCCGAACGAACCGCGACACCGTATTCGTGCGAGCCAAGCAGGGCTTCTCACCGCAATGGCGCTCGCGACCAGCAGCCAGGGCGTCGGAGGCGCGCTTGCATACACGATCAACAGCCGCTACACCGTACCCAAGAGCTGGATAGCCACCGTGTTGCTGCCGCACGTGATGGACACGACCGTACTCGCGCGTCCGGACAAGCTCAAGCGCGTCGCGCACGCGCTTGGAGAAGAGGTGCGCGAACTCAAGCCCGCCGACGCCGCGTACCAGGCGAGTGAGGCCGTGCGTCGGATCATCGGCATGCTCGAGCTCCCGGGTCGATTGCGCGATATGGATCTGGCGATCGACGAGCTTGTCGATGTCGCCGACCTGGCGGCGTCGCTCGACATGAGCGCGAGCGCGCCGACGCCACACACGGCGAGCGATCTCTACGACCTGATCAAGCTCGCGTTCTGAGTCTCCGCCTATGATCACGATTCGCAAGCTCACGCGCCTGGCACCTGCGACCCGGTGGCGAAAGGTCGTCCGGCTGTTCGAATCGTTCGAGCGCTCCGGCACGTTCGATCCTGCGTACCTGCCGGCGCTGGTTCAGCTGGTCCGAGACGCCGATCTGCCTCCCGCGGTCATCGACGCCGCGGTCGGGCTGGATGCCATCCTTGCCGATGCACCTCGCGGTGAGCCGCCGCGCCGCGCGGTCAATACGCTGCGCCATCTCCTGGCGGCGCACGTCGGAGCGCAGCCGGCCGACTGGGATCTGGGCGAGCCGGCCGGGTTTGGGGCTCCGACGCACGCCGATACGGCGACCTGTCGGGACGCGGCGCTCGAGCGGGTCACACTGCTTCTTGAGTCGCTGCGATCGCCGTTCAACCTGGGGAGCATCGTCCGCAGCGCCGCGGCGTTCGGCGTCGGTCGGGTCATCGCCGCCGGATGCGCCGACGTGCGCTCACCGCGATTCCTGCGCAGTGCGATGGGTGCCGAATCGATGGTCGATCTGGTAACGGCGAACGCCGCGACCCCGCTCGGGGACCTCGCGCTGGAGAGCGACCGCGCGCTCTCTCACGCCGGCGGGCAGCCGCTCATCGCGCTCGAGCTTGGCGGTACGCCGGTCGGCAGGTTCCACTTCCCGGACGCCGGCGTTCTGATGGTCGGGTCCGAAGAACTCGGCCTCTCCCCCGGACTACTTGAGCACGCGGATTACCGCGTCACCGTTCCGATGCCGGGACGCAAGCAGTCGCTCAACGTCGGCGTCGCGGTAGGGATCGCGCTCGCGTTCTGGTCGGCGGCGGTCAGCGCTCGTTCGTGACGATCTCGCTTGTGATGCGCGCACTCTTGCCGAGCATCGCGTTCGCCCCGCAGTAGCGCTCCTCTGAGAGCTTGACCGCCTTTTCGATCTTGGAGCGGTCCAGTTCGGCTCCCGTAAAAACGTACCGGACCCGGATGTCGCTGTACACCTTCGGGTGCTCGTCGGTCATGTCGGCGTCGACCTCCACCGCGAAGCTTTCGAACGGCATCTTCATCTTGCCCAGGATGCTCGTGACGTCCATCGCGGTGCACCCGGCCAGGCCGGAGAGCAGGAGCGCCTTCGGGCGTGGTCCCCTGTTCTGACCGCCGAACTGCTCATCGGCGTCGATCGTGAAGCGGTGCCCCTGGAGGTCGACGTCGAAGCTCATCCCATCGGCGTGTTCGGCACGCGTGATCCAACCCATTACTTCAGCGCCCGTTCGACTTCGCTCTGGTTGAACCCGACGATGATCTTCCCGTTGATGTCGATCACCGGCACGCCCATCTGCCCCGACTTCCGGACCATTTCATCGGCCCGGCGCGGATCGCGCGAGATGTCGTACTCTGCGAACTTCACGTGGTTCTCCCGGAAGAAATCCTTTGCCTTCCTGCAGTAGGTGCACGACGGCGTGCTGTAGAGTGTGATTGCCATATATAAAAAATACTATGTAACGCGTCCGGCGTCAACCATCGGCGTCCGGCTCCCTCTGAGCGATCAGATCGAAGTGCCTGTCGGCGTGCAGGAGTCCGATCCGATACACCTGAGCGGTGGCGGCGATCATGCGCTCGTGTCGATGAGGGTCACGACTCCTCCCGCAGACGGTCGAGATCGTCGCTCGTCATGAACTCGTCGAACGTACCAAGGATCGAGACCAGCTCCGCGGAGCGCTGTATACGGAGGTATTCCCGCAAAGCGATGTCGATAGCCTCACGATTTGTGCGTACTGATGCAGCCGCCTTTACCAGCTCAAGGAGCTCTCTGGAAACATCGACAGTCGTCTTCATGGGTACATAATAGCAGCTGGGGAGGTACAGTTCTACTCTGTCGAGTGGAGCGGGTCGGACTCGCGGGTCGGGAATCGAGGCGACTACCGCGCGGCGCGCCCTTCCTGGAACTTGCGGCCCGACTGTTGCTCGCGCTCGAACATGCTCTCGAGGCGCGTACGGATCGTCTTCATCTGTTCGTGCCCCTTGATGCTGAACTCGCGCATGACGTCCTGGTCGAACTGGTCGAAGTCGAACCCCTGATGCTTCGGGTCGGAGAGCACGTTCGCCATGTAGACCGTGTAGACGACGTCGCGATGCTCGGCAGGGCAATCGGACGGATGGTGGTGGTACTGGATAGCGCTCACGAGCGCTTCGGGGAAGTTCCACTTCTCCGCGATCCGCCCGCCGATCTCCGCGTGGTTGAGGCCGCTCGAAAGATCCTCGAACAGCTCGGCCGGAATGCCTTTGTCGAGGCAGAACTTCTCGATCCGGTTGATCATCTCCGGGTGCGTCGAACTGAAGATGATCTTGCCCATGTCGTGCAGGATTCCCCCGGCGTAGACGTCGTCGAGGATCTCCCTCTTTTTGGTCACACTGCGCGCCAGGTTGTACGCGTAGTACGCGGTGCGGTACGAGTGCTCCCACAGCAGCTTTGTTTCCGGCGTCTCCGAACCCAGGACCTGCTGCGCTCCGTACTGGTAGAGCAGGTTCTTCAGACCGCGCAGGCCGACGAGCTTGACCGCCTCGACGATGTTGTCGACGCGCTTGGGAAGCATGTACGCAGCGGAGTTCACGACCTTGAGCAGGTCCGCCATCAGCGCCGGGTCGGTGCTGAGCATCCGTGCGATCTCCGACAGTTC
>SKVA01000358.1 GCA_007129695.1 Spirochaetaceae bacterium
CCGCTTCGCGGGTCACCGCTTCGCGGGTCACCGCTTCGCGGGTCACCGCTTCGCGCGGCCCCGTCGCCGCGGCGCGCGGGTGATGCGCGGCCGCCGGACGGCTGCGGCGATCGCCCGACCGCGCGGGTCGCTTCGCGTCGTCGGGACGCGTACGGCCGGGCGCATGCCGATGGCTGTCGCTCTGTTTCCGCTCGGAGGGGCGCAGCCCCGACTCTGACGATCGCGGCGCGCGGGCACCGCGTCGGGACGGCTTGCGCGGCGGTCGGTCGTCGAAGTGCGTGGTCGGCAGCCGCTTCCCTTCGGTCGGATCGGGTTCGAGTAGCTCATCGGATAGCACCGCGGTCGGGATCTTCGAGCCGATGAGCGCTTCGATCGCTTCGAGCCCGTAGACGAACCGCTCGCACGCAAACGCAACGGCACGGCCCTCACGACCGGCACGGGCCGTTCGCCCGATCCGATGCACGTACGCCTCGGCGTCTTCGGGAATGTCGTAGTTGAACACAATGTCTATGTCGTCGACGTGCAGGCCCCGCGCTGCGACATCGGTCGCGCAGAGGATGCGAATCTCGCCGGCTTTCATCCGCTCGATGATGCTCAGCCGCTTCTTCTGCGGAAGATCGCCGATGATGAACTCGGTGTTGTACCCGCACATCTGAAGCTTCTTCGCGACGATTTCGGTCGCGCGCTTCGTGTTGCAGAAGACGATCGATGTCTCGGGCTGATCGCGCTTGAGCAGGCCCAGGAGCAGTCGAAACTTCTCCTCCATCGACACATGGTATAGCTGCTGAGTGACCTTCTCCACGGTCATGCGCTCGGGCGTTATCTCGATCTCCTTCGGATCGTTCATGAACTGCCACGAGATATTGCGCACGTTCGTACTGAGCGTCGCGCTGTAGAGAAGCGTGAGCCGCTCCTCTCGCGGCCGCGATCCGCGCATGATGCGCCGGATGTCGGGGTAGAATCCCATATCGAAGAGTCGATCGGCTTCGTCAACGACGACGATTCCCATCTCCTTGAAGTCGAGCTTACGCGACTGGTGGAAGTCCAGGAGGCGCCCCGGGGTTCCGATCACGATTTCGACCTTGTCGGCGAGTGCCTTCTCCTGCGGAGCGTACCCCACTCCGCCGTAGATGCAGATCGAGCGCTGGGGCAGATACTTCCCGAGCAGCTTCGCGTCGTTTTCGATCTGAACGGCGAGCTCGCGCGTCGGCGCGACGATGAGCGCGCGCGTCCCGCGAAACTGGTCCGACTCGTTCATGAGCTGAAAGATGGTTATCAGGAACGCAGCGGTCTTTCCGGTGCCGGTCTGACTCTGGACCGCGACATCGCGCCCATTCAGCGTATGGGTGAACGTCGCCGCCTGTACGTCGGTGCAGTCGGTAAACCCCAAGTCATCGATCCCGCGCTGGAGATCGGGGTTGAGTTTCAAGTCGGTGAATAGCATCACTACCAAGGTAGCGAAACCGGTTGCGCTCGAATAGCGGGCCGATCGAGGGAATCTTCGGGCGATCGGAACCCTATCGACGGCGACCCATGATCCGCAGCAGCAGCAGGAAGAGGTTGATGAAATCGAGGTAGAGCCGCAACGCTCCCATGATCGCCAGATTCTGCGCGACCGGGCTCTCGTCGGCACCCGATCGCGCCATCTCCTTGATACGCTGCGAATCGTACGCTACGAGTCCGGTGAAGATCACCACGCCCGCATACGTAACGATCCAGTAGAGACCTTCGCTGCGCAGAAAGAGGTTGACGACCGACGCGATGATGAAGCCCAACAGCGCCATCCCCAGCAGGTTGCCAAACCGGGTCAGATCGGTCTTGGTCACGAATCCGTAGATGGTCATGATCCCGAACACCCCGGCGGTGACGAAGAAGGCCTGCGCGATAGTCGCGTCGGCGTACACCAGGAAGATCGACGACATCGTCAACCCGTTCAGCACTGAGTAGCCGATGAACACAGCAGTGGCCGTCTGGGCCGACAACTGCATGATCCGGGTCGCGAGCCACATGACGAGCACGAGCTGACCGATGATCAGCCCGAAGAACACGAACCGGCTTCCAAAGATGAACGACTGGGCCTCGGGGCTCCTGGATACCGCAAGCGCGACGAAACCGGTCACGGCGAGTGCAGCGGTCATCCACCCGTAGACGTTCTGGATGAAGGCGTTCACCCGAACGTCGGCCGCCTGCTGTCTGTATGCGTCTGCCATGAATCCTCCGGGCTGAAAGATAGCCAGCAAAGACGGGTTCGCAAAGCGTCCCGCCTGCAGGATCGTCGCGGTGCGTACAAGGAATGTTGACACGCGACCCGCACGGGAATACGGTGAAGCATGAGCGACTTCAAGAAACTGCGCAGTAGCGCAGAGCGGATCCTCACCAAACTGGACGCCGAGCTGCAGACGCTGCGTTCGGCGGCAGGCGAGGCTCTCCTGGAGGTCCGCCCCGAGACCGTAGAGTCGACGCTTTACGATCGCGAGTCCGAACTCGCCGAACACATCAAGACGGGAGTCGCAACGCGCGAACGCGCGGTGGAGCTACGCGACCGGATCAGCGAACTGTCGACGAGACGAGACGACGCCGAGTCCGAACACAAGCGGCTAACCCGTGATCTCGAACCACTCTATGCTCCGGTGGGCTCACGCGCATTCGCGATCTACCGCGACAATCCGCTCGTCGATCAGGAATACTCGGAGATCTTCGCCCCACTCGTCGGAGTACTCGAACAGGTCCGGGAGAGTCGGCGGGAGGTGGAGTCGCTCGAGGCGGAGGCCGAGAACAAACCGTTCATAGAAAAGGTCGTCGTGCGGGGTCGCCTCGCGCTCGCGCGCAATCGGCTCGCGACGCACGAGAACCGGCTTGGTAAGTTCGAGGCCAGTGCCGGGAAGCAGATTCTGTCGACCGACTTCGTCGCAGCGATAGGCGACCCGCAACTCGATGCCGCCGCGGCTCCGTACCTCGAGCGGATCGAGTCGATTGAGCGAATAGAGCGCGACCTCTCATCGCTCGCCGACGAGATCTCGTCGCTGCGTGACAAGCTCCGTGACATCTGCGACGGGAAGTCTGCGGGTCAATGCATCGCGTCGCTCGAAGATGATCTCGACGCGATCACACATAGCCGGCAGGAGGTTCTTGCGCTGATAGCGGAGGCGGTCGAAGCCGGGACCGATAGCGATGATATCGCCGCGATGCCGCCGGCTGCGCGCGTTGCGGTAGAAGCGTGCACAGCGGTCGCCTCCCGGATCGCCGACCAACGCACGCTGATCGAGCGACTCGACGCCGCGATCGAAGCCGAGCGGCTCGATCTCGACATCAGATCGCTCTGCGACTCGATCGATCGCAAACAGCGGCAGATCGACGCGCTGACCGGTGACATCGCGTCGCTCGATGAGCGACGGCGTACGGCGCTCGCGCAGAAGGCCGCGGTCGAGACCGTCCGCGGCGATGTGTCGACGCTCACGGAGGCGTCGACGCGCGAAGCACCCGCAACAGACGGGTAGCCGACGCGCTCTCAGTCGATCCGCCGCGGCGTGACCTCCATGCTCACCGTGCCGACAGGGGCAATCCGGCGTATTCGAAGCGTGTAGGTCAGGCCGGCTCGAAGCGCGACTCGCAACGAACTCGCGAGTTCCACATGTTCCATGTTCGTCGCGATCACGGTGCCGGCAGGATCCGAAACGCTGAAGATCACCTCTTCGGCGGGCACGGTGGCGACTATGACCTCAAACGCTGCATCCCGGGGGACGCTCATCCTGATCGCGACTTCGGCGTCCGTAAGTCTGAACACGCCCGCAGGAGGCAGCCGCCAGACGCGACCGGCGGTGAACAGCGGCGGGTCGTTCGCGGATCCGTCCAGGCTTGCGCGCAGCAGCGATCCGTCATTGAGCGCGACGATCAACTCTGGCCCCACCACGTGCCCGGCGTCCAAGGGTGCCGCATCCACGATCAGGCGCGATCGCGGCGAGCCGTCGGCTATCGAGAGCGCGACGATCCCGTCGGACTGCCCCAGCATCAGATACTCCCCGCGGACAAACGGCGTCCCGTAGACCGGCCCCGACATCTCCCGCGTCCAGAGCGCAGGAGCATCGCCACCACGTTGGTCGCTCGCCAGATCGCGCGCGACAACCGATCCGGCGCCGGAGACGGTGATGACGCTCCGCCGACCAAGCAGTGGTGCGAAGACGGCGTCGCCGGTCACGGTCGCCCCGCTCCGGGGACCGGCCCTACCGAGTCTCACGATGACATTGCCCGAAAGGTCGACCACAACGACGCGACCGTCGGCCGACCCGGCGGCTACGAGGCCGTCGCGGTACACGGCCCCGGCCAACGCGACGGCCGTTTCGTCATCGATCGGGACCGACCATTCAACGCTACCGTCGGCGAGCGCGAGAGCGTGGATAACGCCGTCGTCGGTCACGACGAACACGCGACCGTCGGCGATTATGAGCGGATCGCGCGCGACGCGGAACAGATCGGTAGCCCAGCGGTCACGGCCCGACTCGGCGTCCCACGCTGCGATCACCCCGGACCCAGTGCCGGCGGCTACGATCGACGGCGATTCGGCGATCCCGGTCGTTGCAGGAGTATCGAGCCGGCGCTCCCACAGTCGACCGCCGCTACCCGGTGAGAGCGCCGCGATCGTGGCTGCGGTCGCCACGTAGACGCGGTCCGGCGTCACCGCGAGCGAGAGTATCGGGTCGGGCAGATCGATCTGCCACGCGGCTCCGTCGGGATCGGTGGCGGTGAGCCGGCCCGCGGCGTCGCCGACGATGGTCGCTTCCCCGTGCCTGACCGGCCCGGCGGTGATGAACGTGCCGGTCCGTTCCAGCGCCAGAAGCTCAATGATGCCGCTCGACTGGTCGTCGGCGACGCGGGTGGCGGCTCGGCTGACCGCAACTGCAGCGGTTGAGCTTGGCGTCGACGCACCAATCGTCTGTTGTGCCGAAGTCGTCGTCTCCTGCGAAGCAGCGGGGTCTGCCGGACGGTCGCACCCGGCAAGCAGCACGAGCAGGCCAAGAGCAACGACCGATCGCGCGATCACGCGTGCAATCCGGTTCATTCGCGCACCCCACTGAGCACCAGCGCGTCACCCGCCTCTACGCGAGTGAGCCGCGCGACGATCAGCTCGGTCTCGCGGAGCACCGCAGCAACAATGCCGTCATTGCTGCCGGTGGTGCCGCCACCGTTACCGTCGTGCGTATAGGCTTGCGCGAACAGCGCACCGATCAGATCGATCGCCTGCCCCGGATCGATCTCAAAGGAAGCCGACCGGGTGAGGAGCACGCGTGCCGCGACAATACGTGGCGAATACGCGTCAAGCGATACGACGCGGGCACGGCGTTCGGCCGCGGCAATCACCTCCTCTATCGAAGCGTACAGCGTGGCCAGCCCGCGGTAGTGATGCCCCATCGCTTCCTCGGGTACGATCGCGGCCCACGCGAGGTCGAACCACGGAGTCACCCGCGCGCGTACGTCGGCGGCAAAACCCGGGTCCGATGCGCCTGCGGGACCATTCGCGCCGAAGTACACCGCGCACCCGTGAGAGTAGCTCCAGTGCGCAGCGACTGTAAGCTCACCGACGTGCAACCGGTCAAAGTCGCCGGCGAGCGACCGGACGCCCTGCGCGGTTGCGGCGTACGAACGCATGAGCGCCTCGGCAGACTCGGGATCGGCGGCCCGGTAGGTTCTGGTGTACGCCTCCATGGGGCTGGTCGACGCGATACGCTCGAACGCGTCGTTGGCCGCGGCGACCCGCAGCGCTTCGGCGTGCGCACGATCGGCAAACTCTCTGACCAGATCGCGCGCATCGCGAAGCTGTTCGTCGGTCTCGAGCGTCCACAGCGCGAACGGATGACTGAGCGCCGACAGCATCGCCCAGCGGAACTCGTCGCTGCTGCGCGACACGTCGTCGACGCGCGTGAACTCCACGACGCGGGCAAGGGCACGCCCGTCTTCAAGAAAACCTTCAAAGCTACGCCGAGGGTCCATCGAAAGGTCGGGCACGTCAACACGGCGTCGGGCAGCGTCTATCCTGACCGCGTGGAGCGCCGCCGCAAGCCGGCGCGCGTCGGCGGTGTCGAGCCCGATCGTCTGCCCGATCCGATACTGCGCTACCGGCGGCGCGACGCGCAGAAGCGGTTCTGCGACGCTCACGACGAAACGCGCGATCGGATCGTACTCGTATCTACGCACCGCCGACTCGCGGTCGCCGGACAACGCATCGCGAATCACCGCGGGAGCGGGATACCCGGAGGCGGGAAGGTAGCCGGGATCAGCGACCGCCCACGCGGAAAACGCGGCGGCTGCAGCCCCA
>SKVA01000405.1 GCA_007129695.1 Spirochaetaceae bacterium
CGATCGAGCTCTTTCCGGTGTGTTTCAGACCAATCAGGTACATACTGCGGGTACACACAGGCTTCTCAATATAGCGATTTTCAATCAGGAGCGAAATACTCCGAGAAAACGAAGGCGCTCTCGATTCGTCGGCGCAGGAAGAGGAAACTTCCCGAGCCTTCGAACGTTGTCAGTACGTTCACCCATCGTCCCGCGGCATCACGATCAAACGACTGCACCATCGAGAATTCGTCGACGAACCGTGGTGTCGGCTCGAGCTCCAGACTGACGCGTAGAGGCATTCCGTCGGAGAGCGCCAGCCAGGCGGTTCCCACGGTCACCGATGACGCACCCGTATCATGCCTGAAGCTGTACCTGCGGGCACGGGTTCCGTTGATCTCGTCGAGCGCACCCGCCGACAAGGTAACCCGCGACTGTTCATCGGGATCGAACGGGCTCTTCAGCAGCCCGGAGAACGCGTTCCCGTCCGAATCCTGCGCCGATCCCGATTGAGGCGGGCCGAACGGCGAGCCGCCGGAGGGGTTGCGCGCTCGCTCGGCGGTGACGTCGCGGCCATTCTGCCTGGCGAACACGATTTCGCTCGACACTTCACCCGACGCGTCGACGAAGATGCGTACTTCGCTCTCATCGTCGGAGATCAGCCGGTTGCGCGCGTTGTACTGCTGAAACCGTATCTGCATGCGTCCGGGCACCAGGGTGCCGTACTCGCGATGGAGTGCAACCGCCTGCGACCACAGCTCGTCTGCCGGCGCATGCGGCACCGCCAGTACCATGAACGCAACGCCCACGAGCGCCGCGCTCACCGGCGCCGCGCTCCTGATCGATCGGAAGAATCGTGAATAGCTCATCGTTCGATCGCAAGATACTCACGAATCGGAGCGATCGACTGCAACAGCCGCGTGCCAACGTAGACGCCGATATCGTCGGCAGCGAACGAACGCGGATCATCCGGTCGCACGCGTGCCGCTACGCCGGCGGTGATCGGGAAGTCGAACCGGATCGTGAGTACGGTTGTCAGCTCGATACCGAAGCCGACCGCCTGATCGAGCGTCGCAGGTGGTCCGGCGCCGTTTGGCGCGAACCCACCGGTCGCCTCAGCGAATACTGCCGCGCCAACGCGCGTGATGCCGAATCCGCTGAGAAGCGGCACGTCGAACAACGCGAAGGGCGTCAGGTAGTCGATTGAGACGCGGAATCGGCCGTGGTATCCACGCGATCGGATGTGATCGGTTCTTCCGGCAAAGCCCCGCAGGTCGGGTGTCCGTGCGTAGCCCGTGTTCGAAGAGAAGAGACCGACCTGTTCGACTGCGACCGCGTGATTCGGTCCGAGGCCGGCGGTCGCGCGCGCGGTTGCGCGCACGATCACCGATTCCGGTGACGGATCGACGAACGGCAGCGTCACTCCAACGGACCCACCAAGCGATCCTGGTGACGTCTGCGACGCCCGCGGTGTCGCCGCCGCGCGTTCTGCGACCGCACCGGCACCGACGATCACGATCGGCGACAGCCGCACGACCCCGCTGCTGTCGATCTCCGCGATACCGAACGGAGCGATCGATGCGCGGCCGAACAGCAGCGACATCCCGGCGCCAAGCGCGACGTGGCGCGTCAGCCCGAGTCGCGTGGCGGCGACGATCCGGTAGTCGACTGCCGCTGAGGTCATGAGGTCCTGGAAGTAGACGGTGCCGGCGGGTCCGATGCTCGGGTAGTACGCCGATGCGGTCGCTGCAGTCGTGATCCACGGTCCGGTGCGCGTCGTCCACCGCGCGTCGTGACCGATCTGAGACAGGAGCGGAAAGTAGACGATTTGCCCGATCCATTCGTTCCTGCCGGTGTAATCGGCGCCACCGCTCTGAGCTCCGATGCCCAGGTAGTCGAGGTCGGCGACGCCTCCGCTCAGCGCGACGGTCGGTAGCCAGTACGCCGGCGGTGCCGCGTGATCGTAACGTATTGGAGTCGCCGATGGGCGGGGCGCCGTCGTGGTACCGGTACGCTGCGGTACCGCCTCTTCGTGGACCGCGATGCGGTCTCCCGGGACATAGGACGCGCTGCGCAGCGCGTAGCCGTGTTCGGTGTAGACACCGACAACAAGCCGGTCGTCGTCGCGACGTGCGCCGATCGCGCCGACCGGGTCGGTTGCGATCCTCCTGACCTCGTTGCTCGACAGTCGGTGCTCGTAGACCGAAAGCGTGCCGTCACCGTCGTGCGCGTAGAGTAGCGTGTCGGCGTCGGAGAACCAGGGCCCATACGGTGCCCCACCGTGCGGTGCCCCACCGTGCGGTGCCCCACCGGTGGTGAGCGGCGGCAACAGCGTGATCCGGCCGTCAAACAGGTCGAGGATCGCGATCCGCTGGTCGCCGTGGTCGTTGTGCGCAAACGCGATGCGGGTAGCGTCAGGGGCGATCGACGGAGTGTAGGTCCGCACCGATCGGCTCTGGTAAAGGATCGTCGGGTCGGAATCGGATGCTGCGATCTCCCACCGGACGATGCGGTGCGCGTCCCGCGACCGGGCGACAGCGATCAGGAATGCTCCATCGGGGGAGAGCACCGGCTGGTAGTACCCGCCGTCGGAAGTGAGCCTGCGAACGGACCCGCTGTCGACGTCCAGAAGGTAGATGTCGGAGGTGGGCCCCGCCAACGGCTGCGTGCGATCGATCCCGGGCGACGCGAACGCGACGAGCGATCCGTCGCGGGTCGCGCTGAACGACGCATGATCGGTGAGCGGTACAGCTATAACCGTGGATTCAGCCCCGGAGTCCGGGGAGAAGCGAACGATCGCCGGGACGGCGTCGGGTCGCGTCCGGTACAGGTACCATCCGCGATCGGTGATCGACGGAAGATGGTAGTCGGAACGCTCGAGAGGGGTTAGCAGGGGACTCCGCTCGATGCGGCGATCGTCGCGGTAGCGCTCCGACAGGTCGGCAAGAGTCTGACGGTAGTGGGTTCGCATCGGGGCGCCGGTCTGCCGTCGGATCGGGCCCCAGATACCGAAGAACGGAAATCGAGCGAAGTCGGCCATGACGGCCCCAACAATCGCTTCTCCCTGGCGTTCGATCAGCGCGTCGATCAGGAACCCGCCGGCGGTGTAGTATCGCCCACGCGGTGCAAGGTGGCTGTCGTAGCCCGCCTGCGCGAACGAAAACATCGATCCTGCGATGATCGGAGCCTTGTACTCCATTTCGAAGAACGGATCGCCGCCCCGGCCTCCCGACGTGAACTCGGTTTCAGCGTAGATGGCAAGCCCTTCGGTGAACCACAGCGGAGCCAAGCCGATATCGAGCGCGCCGATCGCCGATCCGAACACGCGGCCAAGAGCACCGAAGACGCCGGGTCGGAAATTGGCCTGAACGAAGTGGGTGAGCTCGTGCGTCAGGAGCAATCGCAGCCAGCTATCGGTTCGCGCACCCATCCACGGCAACGATGGAGTCACCGTGTAGAGCGCGATATGCTGCGGCGGGGCGGGGGTGTAGTATCCGTTGGCCAGGTCCGATCGTCCGTACAACACAACGGGCACCCGTCCGATGCTCGTCCCGAACAGACCGGTGACCGAATCGTGTACCTCGTCGGCGAAGAGCAGGAGCTCGTCGACAGCCCATTGCTGGTCGTCGGTGTAGATGAAGCGGAAGCGGTCGGTGTCTACGCGCAGCCAGACCGGTTCGGCAGAGGCTGCCTCGGCGAGCCATACGACCAGAAGGAGCGAGACCACGTGGCGCAAGACGATGAGAGTACCGAATCTCAAACGCGTCGATTCCTCACGTCGTGGACAGAAGTTCCTCGGCCATCGGAAGCGGCGCCGGCTTGGATATGATGAAGCCCTGCGCGTAGTCTACGCCGATGCCCGATATCATCTCCCTGATCCGTTCGTTGTGCACGTATTCGGCAATCGTGCGCATACCCATCGTATGCCCGATAGCGTTGACCGCTTCGACCATCGCCAGGTCGATGCGATCATTCTCGATGTCTTTGACGAACGATCCGTCGATCTTCAGGAAGTCTACCGGAAGCCGTTTCAGATAGCTGAACGACGAAAACCCGTTGCCGAAGTCGTCGAGCGCGAACGTGGCTCCGGTCGCCTTGATCCGACTGATGAAGTCGACGGCGTGAGAGAAGTTCTGGATCGCGCTCGTTTCGGTCACTTCGAAGCAGAAGCGCGCCCCGTTCACCTCGTACGCGTCGATGTTCTCCAGGATGAAGTCGAGCATCGTCGGATCGGCGAGCGATGCACCGCTCAGGTTCACGCAGATGACCGGCAGCGGGATTCCGCGGTCTTCCGCGTGCCTGACGTAACGAAACGATCTGGCGATGACCCAGCGGTCGATCGACGGCATCAGTTTGTACCGCTCGGCGGCGACGATGAACTCTCCGGGCGACACGAGACCACCGTCGGAATCGCGCAGACGCAGCAGGATTTCGTGCTTGGTGTCGAGTGGATCGCGCAGCGACTGCACAATCTGATGGTAGAAGACGAACCGGTCCTCCTCGATCGCCTGCGTGAGTCGGCCGATCCACTGCATCTCTCCGCGTCGCTTGAGGAACACGAAGTCGGAGGTTCCGTACAGGCGAAACGTGTTGCCCCCGTGCTCCTTGGCGAGCACGCACGCGTCGTCGGCCGCGGCAAGAACATCGCTGACGTCGCCGGTGGCTGCCGATATCGGGGATGCGCCGACGCTGACGGTCACGTTGAACGCCGATTCGTTCCAGACGAATCGCTGGTTCAGAAGCGCGACAATGTCGCGGCCTATACGCTCTCCGCCGGCGTGATCGGCCCCCATGGCCACCATGCCGAACTGATCGCCGCCGAGTCGTCCGACGATCGCATCGCCGTCGAGCGCGGTCGTGATGCGGTCGGCGACCTGGCGCAGGAGCTCGTCACCGGCCTGGTGCCCGCACACGTCGTTGACTACCTTGAACTGGTCGATGTCGATGAACAGGAAGAGGTGCGACGATCCGGTGTGTTTAGCTTCGTCGACCAGCCTCTGGAGCCTCGAGGCGAACTCATCACGGTTGGCCAACCCGGTCAGCGCGTCGTGGCTCGCCTGATAGGAGACCGTCTCGTGCAGCCGACGATAGTCGGTCACGTCTCGAAACGCGAGCGTCAATCCTTCGAAGTCACCGCGCTCGCTGCGTATGTCGGACGCGGTTCCTTCGATCAGCACGCGCGCGCCGTAGCGGTTGTGAAGCGCCACCGACTCGAACAGACGCGTGCCGCGGATCCGCTCTGGCGAGCTGCGGGACAGGAGCACCGGCTCGTTCGTTCGCTCGTTCGACAGTCGCACGACGTCATCGACGATCGTCCCGCGCGCCTCATCCACGTGCCATCCGGTCAGGGTCGCCGCGACCGGGTTGATGTACTGTATGATTCCGGCCGCATCGGTCGCGATGATTCCGTCTCCGGCGCTGTGCAGGATTGCCGAGAACAGGCGCTGCTGGCGGACGATCTCACGTTCGACCCGGCTCTTGTAGAGCCCGATGTCGATCGTCGTGTGCAACTCCTGCTCCTTGAACGGCTTGAGGATGTAGCCCGCTGGTTCGGCGATCTTTGCGCGCTGGAGCGTCGATTCATCGGCGTACGCTGTGAGGAACACGACGGGTATCCGGAAACGTTCACGGATGCTGGTCGCTGCTACGATACCGTCGCAGTTGCCGGGAAGCATGATGTCCATGAGAACGAGGTCGGGAAGCTCGCGCTCGACGAACTCGAGCGCCTGATCGGCGTCGACGGCCAGACCGGCGACGGTGTATCCGAGCCGCTCAAGGCGCCTCTGGAGATCGAGCGCGATGATCTTTTCGTCCTCAACGATGAGGATTCGTTCCCGGTCCATCGTGTCGAGTATAGCTCAACGCGAAGGATCGATCAATATAAAGGTAATGGAGTTTGGAGAAATTCTGCCGGTGGATCGAGCGGGTCGCGATCGGACAATAGGCGACCGCTCGTCCGGATGTCAGTTCGCCTTCTTGCCGGCGGGGTAGAGCACGGCCTTGAGCCGCTCGGGCTCGATCCGAAACGATGAGCCCTTGCCCTGCAGAAAGTGGTACTTCTCCATTAGGTGGAGGCTGAGCTCGGAAAAGAGGATCTGCGGCGCGTCGCCGCCGTCCGCCTTTACCGTCACCTGGGCATTCACCTTCCGGTAGATCCCGTCTTCGAAAGGAGAAGCAAGGAAGCCGCGCGCCTCGTAGACCTGAACGATCCACGCGTCGTCGACGGTAACCGGTTCTCCGAGTCCCCCACGTCCCTGCTGCATCAGATAGCG
>SKVA01000042.1 GCA_007129695.1 Spirochaetaceae bacterium
GACGACGATCGCTGCCCCGTCGGTGGTGAGCGCGTAGAACTGGCGCGACGACGGATGGAAGACGCCGCCGGTGAAGCCGCCGTCCAGATAGCCGACCGCCTGGCCGCGCGTCTCGTCGACGAGCGCGAGTCGGCGCTCGGACACCCCGACCAGAAACCGGAAGTTCGGGCTGATGTGCCAGTCGTACGGACCGCCGTCGACGCGGACCGTAGCGACCGCGTCACCCGACGCGGTCAGCGCGAAGACCAGATCGTTTCCGCGGTTCCCGTAGACGCGCGTAGCGCGGCGGTTGAACGCGATCGTTCCCGCGCCGAGCGACGGCGCCGCCCGGCCCGTGCCGGTGATTCGTCCCTGCCGGTGCGGGAGCTCGGTCCAGTTCGTCCCGCCGGTGTAGGCCAGGATCGTCTCGCCCATGCTGCTGAAGCCTATAGTCTGCGTGCCTGCAGGCAGCGCGACCGACCAGACCGGCGCGTGCGACTCGGCGTCGACGACCACCGCGCGCGCGTCGTCGGCGAAGACGAAGAAGACGTACTTCCCGCCCGGCGTCGGCACGATCTGCGGTGTCGCGACGCCGGAGCTCCCGGAGCCGGCCGCCGGATCGTAGTCCGAGGTCGCCAGTCGACCCGATCCGACGATCGCGCCGTCGCGCGGGTCGATCGCGACGTAGCGGTCCGCCGACGCCGCGTAGATCCAGTCGGACTGCGCGAAGGCGGTCGCGCCAATGAGCACGAACAGCATCGCTGCCACCCCGCGCATCAGCCCACTGCGCCGCATAATACCACTCTGCATCAGATACCCCACTAAATCGGTTGATTTACTGCTGTATAAGATACGCGCCCGGCCCGTTTCTGACAAGTGGAGTCGCCATCCGATCAGCGGGAGACGTCGGAGGGCGACATCGGGGTCGCCCCCCTCCGTGTCGCGCTACATCGCGTCGATGAGCGCGTTCGCGAACTCGCTCGTCTTCAGGAGCGTCGCGCCGTCCATGAGGCGGTGGAAGTCGTACGTGACGCGCTTCGACGCGATGACCGCGTCCATCGCCGACTCGATCCGGTCGGCCGCCTCGTTCCAGCCCATGTGGCGGAGCATCATCACGCCCGACAGGATCACGGACGACGGGTTGACCTTGTCCTGGTCGGCGTACTTCGGCGCGGTGCCGTGCGTCGCTTCGAAGACCGCGTGGCCGCTCTCGTAGTTGATGTTCGCCCCCGGCGCGATCCCGATCCCGCCCACCTGCGCGGCGAGCGCGTCGGAGATGTAGTCGCCGTTGAGGTTGAGCGTCGCGACCACCTCGTACTCGTCGGGCCTGGTGAGGATCTGCTGGAGCATCGCGTCGGCGATCACGTCCTTGATCACGATTTGTCGCCCCGTCTTCGGGTTCTTGAAGCTCATCCACGGGCCGCCGTCGAGTTCCTTTGCGCCGAACTCGTCCTTCGCGATCTGGTAGCCCCAGCTGCGGAACGCGCCTTCGGTGAACTTCATGATGTTGCCTTTGTGCACGAGCGTCACCGACCCTCGGTCCTGGTCGATCGCGTGCTCGATCGCGGCGCGTACCAGGCGCGCGGTGCCCTCCTGAGATACCGGCTTGATGCCGATGCCCGAGGTCGCAGGGAAGCGGATCTTCGCGAAGCGCTCGGGGAACGACTCCTGAAAGAGCTTGAGAAACCGCTCGGTCTCGGGCTTGCCGTGCTCGAACTCGATCCCGGCGTAGATGTCTTCGGTGTTCTCGCGGTAGATCACCATGTCGATCAGCTCGGGGTGCTTGACCGGCGACGGGACGCCGGTGAAGTAGCGGACCGGCCGGACGCACGCGTACAGGTCGAGCTTCTGGCGGATCGCGACGTTGATCGACCGGATGCCGCCGCCAACCGGCGTCGTGAGCGGACCCTTGATCCCGATCAGGTACTCACAGATCGCGTCGACCGTTTCGTCGGGGAGCCACAGCTGCTCGCCGTAGACTTCGTTCGCCTTGTCGCCGGCGAACACCTCCATCCACGCGATCGACCGCTTGCCGCCGTACGCCTTTTTGACCGATGCGTCGAACACGCGCTGCGACGCGCGCCAGATGTCGGGACCGGTCCCATCGCCTTCGATGAACGCGACGATCGGCCGGTCGGGCACAACGAGCGTCGCGTCTTTGACGACTACCTTCTCACCTTCTGGAATCTCAATATGTTTATATGACATTTCCTGTATTATACAGCGCCGGCGCGAGTCGGGGTAGTATCTCCGACGTTCAACCGTCGGTCGGGGCCGCGGCGGGAGCCGGAGTCGGAGCCGGGCCGGCGGCGGTGAAGCAGGGGAGGGTGCCGCCCGCAGCCGGCAGATCGCACGACCCGTCGTAGCGCGCGATCACCGACACGGAGTCGCCGTTGCGCAGGCGCGTCAGGCGCGGCATGTCGACGACGACGCGGTCGCCCAGGTGGCCGACCCATCGGTCGGCTCGCGTCTCAACGACGACCGTGTCCCGCCGCGCGCTCACCGTGCCCCAGACGACCATCGATACGGTGCCGTCGATCAGGTATAGATCTCCTCTCGCGATCGAGTCCGAGGCGATGTCGCGATACTGAAGCGGTTGCGCCTGCGAGGCCAGCGTAGCCGCGAGCACGCGCGTGTGCTCGTGGTCGGGGCTTGCGAACAGGAGTCTGGTGTAGGTCTGGAACGTCACAGCCGGGTCGGGATTGCCGCCGAGCTCGAGCGCGCGCGCGTAGCGGAACCACTCGTGCGGATCGTCCATCCCGGCCGCGATCGCGTCGCGGTACGTGTCGGCTGCGCGCTGATAGTGCTCGAAGTCGAAGTAGGTTGCCGCCTTGGAAATCGTCGCGGCCAGATCGGGCGATATCGTCGGACGGGGATCGGGCGCGAAGTCGACGACCAACAGCACGATCGTCGATACGGCCAACAGAGCAGTTACTACCCAGAGTACAGAAGCAGCGCGGCGTCCCACGGATCCCTCGGCCCATTGAACCATTTTTCTGCTCCGCTGTCTATTTGACAAAGGCGACACGCCGTACGATGCTGATTGCATGTCCAGCGACGCGATTCCGGTCGAGCGCCAGCAACGGATCCTCGAACTCGTCGACCAGCGCGGTGTGATCCGTGTGAACGACCTGAGCCGGGAGTTCGACGTGTCGGAGATGACGATCCGACGCGATCTGATCGCGCTCGAAGCGCACGGGCTGCTGCGCCGGTCTCACGGAGGCGCGATCTCACGGAGGCGGTTTCAGCAGGAGCCGTACTTCGACCAGAAAGGTCAACGCAACCACGCGGAGAAGGTCGCGATTGCCGCACGCGCGGTTGAGCTCGTCGAACCGGGTGAGACGATTCTGGTGCACAGCGGCAGCACGACGCTCGAGCTCCTGCGGCGGTTGCCGAACGTGGAGCTTCGCGTCGTGACCAGCAATGCCGGCGCGCTGCAAACGATCTCCGCGTCTGAGATCGAGTGCATCGTGATCGGAGGCGTCTATCGTCCACGATCTAACTCATTTGTCGGCGGGTTTGCGGTGCAGATGCTGCGCGGTATTCACGGCGCAAAGTGCTTCATCGGCGTCGACGGGATCAGCCTGGAAGCCGGGATCACCACGCCTCACCACCAGGAGGCCGAGATCGCGCGGCAGATGATCGAGCAGACGAGTGGGTCGGTGATCGTGCTCGCCGATTCGTCGAAGATCGGCGGTATCGCGCCGTTCGTGACCGCGTCGCTCGATCGAGTCGACATCGTGATCACCGACGCCGCGGCCGACCGCGAGTACGTTCGCGCGCTCGAGGAGCGCGGAATCACCGTCCTGCTCGCCTGATCGATTTCTGACAAAACGAACATAAACAACCATTGACAGACAAAAGGCGACACGCGATACTTTTCACTCGTGGAAACGGTACGGGTTGCGATCATCGGAGCGGGCGTCTCGGGCGCGGCGATCGCGCGACGGCTGTCGGAGTACGATCTTTCGGTCGCGCTGATCGAAAAGGAGTCCGACGTGTCGTTCGGCACGTCGAAGGCCAACTCCGGAATCATCCACGGCGGCTTCCACCACAACACGAAGTACTTGAAGGCTCGGCTGGAGGTGCAAGGCGCCGGGATGTACCCGCAGCTTCACCGCGAGCTCGGATTCCCGTACCGCCGGTGCGGGATCGTCGTCGCCGCGTTCACGCCGGAAGAAATGACGGCGGTCGAGCATCTCTACCGTCAGGGCGTTGACAACGACTCTGCCGGGATCGAGTTGTGCGGCGCCGACCGGATTCACGGGCTCGAACCGAAGCTCCACGCCGACGTGATCGGCGGGCTCTACGCGCCGGCCGGCGGCATCATCGAGCCGTACCGGTTCGTCTTCGCGCTCGTGGAGAACGCCGAGCGCAACGGCGTGCGCGTGCTGCGCGAGTTCGAGGTGCGCGAAGCGGCCGTCGACCGCGACGCGTTCATGCTCACCAGCGGCGACGGCCGGTCGATCCGCGCCGACTTCGTCGTGAACGCGGCCGGGCTCTACGCCGATCGGGTGTCGGCGATCTTCGGTGCCGAATCGTTCGCGATCCATCCGCGCAAGGGCGAGTATCATCTGCTCGACCGGCGCACCGCCGCGTGCCCCGCGCGCGTCGTGTTCCCAGTCCCGACGAGCGTGTCGAAGGGCATGCTCGTGATACCCACCGTCGAAGGAACCGTTCTGCTCGGTCCCACGGCCGACGCGGTCGACAGCAAGGACGACGTCGACACCGATGGCAGCCGCCTGAGCGAGATCGTCTCGTCCGCGCAGCGGCTCATCCCGTCGGTCTCCGCGAAGGACATCATCACGTCGTTCGCTGGGCTGCGCCCGGCGCTCGAAGACGGCGACTTCCTGATTCGTGAGTCGTCGGTTGTGCCGCGGTTCATCCAGGTCGCCGGAGTCCAGAGCCCCGGGCTCACCGCCGCGCCGGCGGTCGCCGAGCTGGTCAAGGACCTCCTGAAGGCGGCGGGATGCGAACTCACCGAACGGCGGAGCTTCTCGCGTACCCTCAGTCCGGTGCGGCGCAGTCGGCTGCTCGACGACGATCGGCTTGCCGACGCGTGGCACGCCGACCCCGACGTTGGGGAGGCGGTGTGCCGGTGCGAGACCGTGACGCGCGACGAGGTCCGCGCGGCGATCGCGGCCGGCCATACTACGCTCGACGGAATCAAGTTTTACAGCCGCGCCGGGGCAGGCCGCTGCCAGGGCGCGTTCTGCACGCCCAGACTGATCCAGATCGTCTGCGAGGAGACGGGCCTCTGTGCGACCGCGGTCACCAAGCGCGGGCCGGGAAGCGAGTTGCTCGTCGACAGCCTGCCGGGGACGCCCGACACGCCGGCCATCCGCGCAGGCACTATCCGCTCGACTCGATCGCGATCTACGCCGAACGCCGACGCCGACCGCTCCGTCGACGCAATCGTGATCGGCGGCGGCGCCGCGGGCCTTGCCGCCGCGAGCGAGATCTCGCAGGCCGGGTTCCAGGCGCTTGTTGTCGACCGTGAGCCCGCGCTCGGCGGAATCCTCAGGCAGTGCATCCACAACGGATTCGGCCTCCAGGAGTTCGAGGAGGAACTCACCGGCCCCGAGTACGCCGAGCGCTACGTCGAAGAGGCCGACCAGTACCGGATCGATCGCGTGACGTCGACGACCGCGCTCGCGATCCGCAGCGTCGCGGCTGACACGCCCCGCGACGCCCAGGGCTTCCTCACGACGCTCCTGTCGAAGGGACGCGGGGTCGGGCACGTGCGAAGCCGCGCGGTCGTGCTGGCGATGGGCAGCCGCGAGCGCAACCGCGGGAGCATCCAGATCCCGGGCGCCCGGCCCGCCGGAGTGATGACCGCCGGTGCCGCGCAACGGCTCATCAACATGGAGGGGATGATTCCCGGTACGCGCGCGGTCATCGTCGGCAGCGGCGACATCGGTTTGATAATGGCGCGGCGCATGAAGCTGATCGGAGCCGACGTCGAGGCGGTCATAGAAATCCAGCCGGTGCCATCCGGTATCAACCGGAACATCGTCCAGTGTCTGGACGACTTCGGCATCCCGCTCTACCTGGGCCACGTCGTGACCGCGATCCATGGCAGCCGTCGCGTGACCGGCGTGACCGTCGCGCCGATCGAAAACGGCGTCCCGCGAGCCGACCGGAGCTTCCGGATCGACTGCGATACCGTGCTGCTGTCGGTCGGGCTGATCCCGGAGAACGAGCTGTCCCGCGAGCTCGGCGTCGCGCTGCACGCGCAGACAAGCGGTCCGATC
>SKVA01000552.1 GCA_007129695.1 Spirochaetaceae bacterium
CGCGATCCGATCATGTCGAAGAGCGCCGCTCCGGTGAGCGAGCTGTCTCCGTAGTAGTTCTGGGTCGATGCCGCAGAGATCGCGTCAACACCAGTCTGAGCGAACAGCGGTCCGGTCGCGACGAGAGCCAGCAGACCAACAACAATGAGAGCACGAGAAGCCTTCATAGATACTCCTATGGTCAGTTATATATCGATAAATATATACCTATATCGTTGTCGGGTCAAGCCCTTCATTCGCGGTCAGCAGCTCCCGACGCAGCGCGGTCGGCTGCATCGATCGGGGCTTGGCGCTCGAGGCCGATTCGGAGTAGTACGTCGGGATGGAACGACGCTTTGTACGGTTCGGACTGGGATTGGCGGCCCTGATCGGTATTCTGTTCCTGGCCAGTATTGGCAACCACCGTATTTAGGTTGTTCGGGAACGAGCCAGATACTCGCCACCGGGACAGCTGGTCGCGGTGAACGGCCACCGGCTGCACGTCTACGGCGAAGGCGCCGGGCAACCGACGCTGGTGTTTCTCTCAGGCAGCGGCACGACCGCGCCAACGTACGACTTTCGCGGCCTGTACCGGAGGCTCTCGGGCGACTACCGGACGGTGGTCGTTGAGCGAGCCGGTTACGGCTGGAGCGACCACAGCAACGCATCGCGCGACATCACAACCGTTCTTGCGGAGACCAGGACCGCGCTGCGCGCAAGCGGTCACTATCCCCCCTACGTACTGTTCCCTCATTCCATGAGCGGCCTGGAGGCGCTACACTGGGCGAACCGCTATCCGGAAGAGGTTGTCGCGATCGTTGGTCTTGACCCATCTGTTCCGTCGGTCTACGAGGTACTGCCGCCGCCGCAGCTTCTGTTGGAGTTCGTCGCCTTCTCCGCGCGCACGGGGCTCCTGCGCCTGGTTCCGTCGCTCTGTCGCGACGCGCCGCCGGTGAGCCGCGGGTACGTGTCGGAGGAGGATGCCGACGCCTACTGCGCCATTCTCTTCGGGCGCACGATGACGCCCGACATGCTCGCAGAGATCTCCGTCACCCAGGCGAACGCCCGACTGGTGTCGTCAGAGGGCATACCGGATGTTCCGCTCTACCTCTTCGTCTCTACCGGCACCGATGTGGCCGTGCCAAACTGGACCGAGCTGTTAGTCGAGTACGCCGAAGCGGCCGGCGGCCGGTACCAACTGCTCGACGTGACCCACTACGTCCACAACCTTGCCGCCGACACGATCGCCGCAGAGACCCGGGTCTTCCTGCAGGCGATCGTTGGGCAGTGAACGCGCGCGGCCAACACGCGCGGGGAACGCGCATTGTGCGCGACGCGGACGCGTCGCCTACCGTCGCGCCTGCAGCGCATCGAAGTACGCCTGAAAGTCCTGCCCCATCTGCCGGCTGGCGTCTACGATCGGGTTGAACGGGCCCCCGGCGATGAACGATGCCATCGACCCCGTGCCGGTTTCGGTAGCATTCGAGCCCGAGTTGGCGTTTCCCGTCCCGGTGCCCGCGTTGGTGCCGCGCGATGACGTTGTGGTACGAGCGATGAACAGCCGGTCGACGTACGTGAGCTGCGCCGCGGTAAGAATGCGGTCCTCTATCTGCGTAAGCCAGGTTTGCGCCTGCCTCCCGTCGATCCGCGTCGCGCGGCGGACCTCGTTCATGATCACCAGGATATCCCGGGCCTGCGTCGCGCTGAGCGCGAGCCCGGGTTGCTCGGACTCCATCGTTCTCAGGAACTGGAACACTCGTCCCAGGTCAAAGACCAACTCGGTCTCCTCGCGCGCCTTGCGCGCGGCCGGGTCGGCGTTGTGCGCGTCTTGTGCGAACGTCCCGGCCGCGGCCGCGAGCGTCAATACTATCAGCAGTGCCTTTCTCATTGTCTTCTCCTACTCGTATCTCAATGCGTCTATGGGGTTGAGGCGGGACGCCCGGTACGCCGGGTAGCCGCCGAAGAACAGTCCGGTCACCACTGCGAATCCGAACGCGATGAACACCGAATCCAGACTCACGACCGATGCCATGCCGGCGAAGCGGACGGCGGCCCATGAGACGCCGACTCCGATCGCTACGCCCAGCAACCCGCCTCCGATCGACAGGATCACCGCCTCGGTCAGGAACTGCGCCAGGACGTCCCGGGACTTCGCGCCGAGCGCCATGCGCACGCCGATCTCGCGCGTCCGTTCGGTCACCGATACCAGCATGATGTTCATGATGCCGATGCCACCGACCAGCAGGCTTATCGCCGCGATGCTGCCAAGGAGCAGTGTAAACGTCCCCGCAACCCCCTCGACCGTGCCGATGAGATCGAGCTGATTTGCGATATAGAAGTCGGCAACCTCCATGCTCGGGAGCTTGTGGAGCCGCAGCAGCTCTTGCTCGATCGAGAACTCGAGCTGTGCCATCACGTCGGTACTCGTCGCCTGGATGTTCAGACTCTGGTACTTCGTACCTCCCGTGATGTGGCGCTGGAACGTCGTGATCGGGATGAACAGCGACGTGTCCTGCGCCGACGAGCCTTTTTCCTCCATTACTCCGATGATCGTAAACGAGACACCGTCGATCCGGACTCGCGCGCCAAGCGGATCACCGCCAGCCGGGAACAGGTCCCTATAGATCTGCGCGCCAATCACCGCGACGGTGCGCCGCGCGTCCACGTCGGCGGGTGAGACGAACGCGCCGTAGATCGGATGGAAGTTCCTGATGTGCGGGTACGCGTCGGTCGTGCCGGAGACGGTCGCAACCGTGTTGTAGTTTTCGAACTTGACCTGCGACGTCGACGTGCTTTCCGGCGCGACGCGCGACACCAGGTCGGGGCCGAGCCCGGCTACCATCGCCACGTCCTCATCGGTGAGCGCGGGCACGATGTTCGACGTATTGCGCCGCACCAGCGATGACCCGCGCGGCTGGCCCGAGTAGACGATCAGGAGGTTCGAGCCGAGCGACTCCAGGCTCTGCTGCACCGATACCTGAGCGCCGTTGCCGAGCGCTACGAGCGCGATCACCGCGCCGACGCCGATCATGACTCCGAGCGCGGTCAGGAACGACCGGATCTTGTTGGCGCCGATGCTTCGCACCGACATCCGGAGGCTTTCCACCGACTTCAGGAGCTTCATGCGACCCACTCCCCGGCCGGGAGGTCGGAGAGAACCCGACCGTCGCGAACCTGGATCACCCTGTCCGCCTGTCGCGCGACGTCGGCATCGTGCGTTACGACGATGAGCGTCATTCCGTCGCGGTTGAGCTCGCGGAAGAGCGCCATGATCTCCACCCCCGTCTTCGAATCGAGCGCGCCGGTCGGCTCGTCGGCCAGGAGCACCGACGGCCGTCCCGCGAGCGCGCGGGCGATCGCAACGCGCTGACGCTGGCCACCCGACAGTTCGTTCGGCACGTGGTGCGCCCTGTCTGACAGGCCAACCCGTTCGAGTACCTCACGCGCGATCTGTCGCCGTCTGCGCCCGGGAATCCCCGCGTAGACGAGCGGCAGCTCCACGTTTTCCAGCGCCGTGACCCGCGGCAGGAGGTTGAAGCTCTGGAACACGAAACCGATTCGCCGATTCCGTACGTCGGCCAGTCGGTCGCGTCCGAGCTTCGCTACATCCTCCCCGCCCAGTGCGTAGCGGCCCGCCGTCGGGCTGTCCAGGCAACCGATCAGGTTCATGAGCGTCGACTTTCCAGAGCCGCTCGGACCGACCACCGACACGTACTCGCCGTCGCCGATCGCGAGCGACACGCCGTCGAGCGCCTTCACCGTCGATTCGCCCATCCGGTAGTGCCGGGTCACTTCGATGAGCTCGATCATCGAGAACCTCCGCCGCCGCCAGATCCCGACCCCGGTACGTTGATCGGGATGATTGATGTGCCAGTAGTGACCGGCGCGGCGGGCGCCAGGAGGCTGAACACTGGAGCGGCGGCCATCGCGATGAGCTCTCCTTCACCGATGCCTTCGGTGACGACAACACTCATCCCGTCGTCGGTGCCGATGGTCACGCGCCGCGACTCGGTCTGTCCGTCGGGCAGCATGACGTCGACGTAGCTGCGGCCGCGGACCGTGGAGACCGCGCGGCTGGGCACGACGATCCCGCGTTCGGACGTGATGTTGATCGTCAGGTCGGTGTTCATGCCGGGTCGAAGCCGACCGTCGGTGTTGTCCACGACCGCCGTGACCGAAAAGATCGGGATGTTGTTCACGACGACCGCTGCGGGGCTGATCCGCTCCACACTGCTCGTCCGCGGCTCATCGCCGAGCGCATCCGCGCTCACCGTCACGCGCATTCCCACCGCCACCTTTCCGATGTCGAACTCGTCGATCTCCGCCTGCACGCGGACGCGCGAGATGTCCGCGAGCACCAGGAGCGCGGTGCCCGAGTTCACCTGGTCTCCGGCCCCCGCGGTGCGTTCAAGGACCACACCGGTGAACGGCGCGCGGACGACCGCTCGATCCAGATTCGTCACGGCCGACTCGAGCGCGAGCGTCGCCTGCTCCACCGCCAGGTCGGCGCTGCGGAGCGCGAACTCCGCGGTCCGAACCGCCGCGGCCGCCTGGTCGACCTGATCGCGGGTGACCGCGCCGGACTCCGCGAGTCGCTCCGTGCGCGCCAAATCGGTCTGCGCGTGTTCGAGCGCCGTAACGCCGCGCTCACGATTCAGCGCCGCCTGCGTCAGGTTGAGCTCGGCCTGACGCACCGCCTTCTCCAGGTCGGTCGTATCGAACCGCGCCATGATCTGTCCCGCCACAAATCGGTCTCCGACGTCGGGGGCCGACGTGAGTACCCCGTTCAAACCTGCCCGGACGGTCAGCATCCGTACCGGCGATACCGAGGCCGGGCCCTCCACGGTCACCCGGACCGTACCTTGTGTAGCCTCCGCCGTCGCGAATGTCGGGGCCGCCTCCGCTGCCGCGGCCGGTTCCGGTCGCGCGAAGAACCACCACCCGCCGAAGCCGGCCGCGCCCAACACCACTACCGCGAGTGCACGCACTCCCTTACTCATTCTCTTTCTCCTCTGATGCCCGCCAGATGCGGGTAGTGAACGCCGAAGTACGATGCGGCCATTACCGCCGCCATGATCGCCCGCTCCCTGGAGATGCGGGATGCCGTCAGGTTGTGTTCCGCCCGGGAGACCGCGACTGCTGCCTCCATCAGATCGATCTCTCCCGCTCGTCCAGCCTCCACGCGTGCGGTAACGATCCGTTGATTGGTCATCGCCGTCTCGAGCGCTCGCTCGGCCTGCGCGACCGCGTCGTCGGCCCTGTGAACCTGCTGGGAGGCGCTCCTGATTCCGAAGTCGAGTGAAGCCTGGATCGACTCAAGTCGCACGAGCTCGCGTTCCAGTTGGATCCGGGCCGCCGCCTGCGCCAGGTCGTCGCGGCCGGTGCCGGTCCACGAAAGGTTCGCGGACACGGTCACGCCGAATGGTACCGGATCACGAGTCGGACCGTCGGGCGCGACGATCGTAATCGACGGCGGCGTATAGCCGAGCGTGAGCGTGGGGTTTGCGAACCCGTACGAAGCGGACAGCGAGTGGTCGACAACCGACACGGTCAGACGCGTCGACCCGACCGAAAAGGTCGACGCCGAACGGTCGATGTCGCGTCGGATCGCTTCGATCGTCGCGCGCTGGTCGATGACCGCACGGTCGTGCGACGCTGCCCATGCGGAGAGTTCGGGCGGCTTTGGCGGATCGGCACTGAAGATCGGGTAGGGGTCGAGGGACTGTTGATCCGACGGGTTGAGACCGATGGAGAACGCGAGTTCGAGCCACGAGACGCGCCAGTCGAGCGTTCCCTGGTCGCGAGCGGTGCGGGCGCGCTCGAGCGTCTCGAAGACCGACGTGAGTCCGGCCAGCGTGATCGCTCCCTCGGCGAAGCGTGCATTTGCGATGCGATATTCGGCCTGTGCGAGTTCGAGCTCTCCATCGAGCGTTGCGATCCGTTCCTGCGCGAGCCAGGCCGACTGGTAGAGCGCGTAGAGTTTGGCGATCGCCTGCGTGCGGGCGGAGTCGAGCGCGCGCTCGGCGGCCGCTGCCGCGGCCCCAGCACGGTCCAGGCGCGTTGCCGCGTCGTGGCTCAACCCGACCGGAAGCGCGAGCGTCGCGGACGCCGAAACAGAGGCGGTCCGAATACCGTCGCTTCCGGCCGTGGTCGCGGCCGACGGCGTCACGCCGAGCGACCAGTCGCCCGCGTACCGCGCCGCGTCAACGTCCTCGCGCGCGATCAGGAGCTGGATCTCCGCGAGTCGCACAG
>SKVA01000115.1 GCA_007129695.1 Spirochaetaceae bacterium
CCCACGTCGACGCGATGCTCGATGCGATGCGGTTGGCGGTCCGGCACGCGAGGTTCGCCGCTTCAAGGAGTTCGTCGGGCGCGGCGATCGTCGGTCGATCCGCGCCGGCCGCGATCGCCGCGACCCGCCCGGCGATCTCTGCATCTGACGCAGACGGATCACGAAGCAGCGTGCCCCAGCCGCACCAGAACATCGGCTGGCGTTCGAACAGGTACTCCCACCCACGATCGCGTGCCGCGACGTCCGGCTTCACGATGAACTCGTCGGCGGGGATCAGGCACTCGCTTCCGATGATGAAACCCGCCGTGTCCGGTCGCGCGTTCGCCGCGATGAGCTCGCGCATGAAATCGGTGCACCCGTAGTCCAAGCCGAAGAAATCCTCGTTTCGGACCGTGTAGACCAGTTTGTACCGCGCCGGGAGCGGGTCGTGAAGCGGCGCGTCGCTCGCGCCTTCGTGCATGTAGTGGAACTCAGGGGTGCCGTGTCCGTGCGACCAGTTGAACTTCACGTCGACGAGCGTGCGCTCGGGCAGCCGCCCGGGATAGCCGTCGATCGCCGCGCGCGTCATCTCCGGCTTCGGTCGCGTATGCGCGCGGACGATGAACGTTTTGTCGGCAAGGTAGCGTTCGGCGATGTCGAAGTAGGTGTCGGCGATCCACCGCTGCCATGTCTCGAGCGGCACGCCTTCCATGCGCTCGTTCTGGCTCACCCCGATCCCGCCGATCTGCGGGTACGTCTCGAGCACCTGGATCAGCGCGTCACGGTTGTACTCTCTAACCTCATCCGAGTAATCGCCGCTGCCGTTGTAGCCGTTTGACAGATCGGCGGAGTACGGCGCGAGCCCGCGCGACCGCGCGAGTTCGGGCGACACGAAGATGTTGAAGCAGACCGGGATCACGTCGATCCCGTTGTCGGCGGCGGTCGTGAAGATCGTCCGCCAGAGGAGCTGCCACCGCGCGAGCTCGGCATCGTCGAACCCGCACGCGTCGGGCCATCGATCGGGCCGGACCATCAGGCTCCACGGGTGGATCGACCAGAGCGTCAGCGCGTTGAAGCCGCACTCGGCAAGGTACGGGATCAGACGCTGCCAGAACTCGGGACGCTCCATCGTCGCCGCGTGGCGAGTGAGCGACGGATGGACGCGGTAGCTGTTCCACGGCAGGTTGAGCTTCACGCCGCGAAAGGCGACGGGGCGGGTGTCGGTGGTCTTCATTACGCCGGCGATTCTACCGCGCAACCCCACGCGCGTCACCCCAGTTGGCCATTGCGCGGCGATTGTCGATATTGTCACCGGAGGCGGCCGTGCGGACAAAACAAGTTGTATCTGCAAATGTATTGAGCGCCATCACGCAGACCGAGCAGCAAAGCGAGATCCTGATCAGCCTGATGCAGGCTGGATTCGTTCTTTTTTTGGGCGTATTCTACTTCCTGGCCCCGAAGGGGTACGCCGGAGAGGTCGCGATCCGGCCGGTACCACTGGTGCTGCTCGTCTATTCCCCGTTCGTGATCGCGCGGCTGCTCCTTGCATGGAAGCGCCGCCTTTCGCCCCTGCTGCTCAACGTATCGATCGTGATAGACATCGCGATGATCTGTGTGCTGCTGTGGAGCTACCACGTCCAGTACCAGCAGCCGGCCGGCTTCTACCTCAAGGCGCCGACCGCGATGTACCTGTTCGTCTTCATCGCGCTGCGCAGCCTCCGGTTCGATGCCCGCTACGTGCTGTTCGCCGGGATCACCGCGGTGGTCGGCTGGCTGGTTCTGACGCTCTACGCGATCCGTGCCGGCACCCCGGTCACAAGCGACTTCATCTCGTACATCACCGGAACCGACGTGCTCGTCGGCGCGCAGGTCGACCGGATCATCGCGATCCTCGCGCTGACCGTGATTCTGGCGGTCGGCGTGTCGCGCGCGGGGCGCGTGCTCACGACGAGCGCGACCGAGCAGCACGCGCGGCAGGAACTGTCGCGCTACTTCAGCCCCGACGTGACCGCGAAGATCCTGGACCGCGAGACCGGGTTCGAGCCGGGCGACGGTGAGGTGTACGATGCGGTCGCGATGATGATCGACCTCCGCGGGTTCAGCGCGTGGGCCGAGTCGATCGATCCGGCGACCGTCATGTGCACGCTCGCCGACTATCAGAGCCGCATCGTCCCGATCGTACTGAGGCACAACGGGAGCATCGACAAGTTCATGGGCGACGGCGTCTTGTGCCACTTCGGCGCGGCGTCGCCGACTCCCGCGCCCGTTGCAGACGCGTTGCGCTGCGCCGAGGAGGTTCGCGCTGCGCTGGTTGAATGGACGAGGCGGTCGGTCAGCGCCGAAGTCGCGGTCGACGCCGAGCCCGGCGCGGGGTTCGAGTTCGGGATCGGCATCGCCGCTGGACGGTTGATCTTTGGCGCGGTAGGAGAGAAGGATCGGCTCGAGTTCACTGTGATCGGTACGCCGGTGAACACGGCGGCGAAGCTGGAGAAGCACACGAAGAGCGTCGGCGCGCACGTCCTGGTTCCGTACGACGCGTTTCGGGTTGCGGCCACGCAGGGGTACGAGCCGGCCGTCGAGTACAAGCGCATACGGAACAGGGCCGTCGACGGACTACGCGATCCGATCGATCTTGCGGTCGTGCTTCGCAGCGCTGCTCTGCGACCGGCCGCCGGCTGAGGCCCGCCCGATCGCATCAGGCGAGCCCGGCGGCCTGCTCGGTCTGCGCGGTCCATCTGCCGCGCTCCATCAGAGGGAACTCGGAGCCGTCCTTGCGGCGCGCGACGATCGACAGGTCGGACGAACCGATCGTCACGTCGGCGTGCTGGTTGCTCTGGTTGAGGCCCGCAGCGAGCCGCTCGGACTCGTCCATCGTCGCTCCGCCGTCGACGCAGTTCGCGTACGCGTTGCCGAACGCGAGATGGCAGCCGGCGTTTTCGTCGTAGAGCCCGTCAAAGAAGACGGTGGATAGCTCGGCAATCGGCGCGTCTTCGGACACGAGTGCGATTTCGCCGAAGAACCGCGCCCGATCGTCCAGGTCCAGCTCCTGGTCGAGCACCGCCTGTTCGCGCTCGCACGTCGCGCCGACGATCCTGCCCCCGGCTACCGTGAACTCGGTGATTCCGACGTTCGTTCCTCCCAGAATGAGCGGACGCGTAGAGCGCACCGTACCGTCGACGCGCCGCCAGTCGGGCGCGCTGAACACTTCGTCGGTCGGTAGATTTGCGATGAACGTGATTCCGGACGCCGATACGCCCTCGGTCCCGATCCAGTGCTGACCGTCGGGCATCCCGACGACCAGATCGGTCTTGGCCGCGGTGTAGTGGAACGCGTCGAACGACTGGTCGCTCAGCCACGCTGCAAGCCGCATGAGCCGCGTCGAGTGCTCCTTCCACGCCGCGACCGGATCGTCGGCGTCGAGCCGGCACGCGTGCGCGACCGCGTCGTAGAGACGGTCGAGCGCCGCGTCGGCGGCCAGGTCGGGGTAAACCGCGCGCGCCCAAACCGGGTTCGGAATGCTGATCACGCACCACGGGAAGAAGTCCTTCATCGCGAGCTCGCGGATCTCCCGCGCTGCTTCGGCGAGCGCCTTCGACCACGGCCCGCGCCGCGCGGGATCCACACCCGCGAGCCCGGTCGGATCGTCGCCGAGTACCGCGAGCGACGCGCCGCCCGCTTTCGCGACCCGCACTCGTTCGGCAAGCGCGGCCGACGGCACGTACGTGAGCGTGTCGGAGGAAGCCTCCTCCAGCCGCGCGCGAACCGCCGCCTGATCGCTGTAGTCGACGTGCACGTACTTCGCGCCGCTGCGGTACGCCGCGCGGACGAAGTGGGGGATGAACTCGGCGGTCTCGATCGGCGCGCGAACGTAGACCTCCTGATCCTGCTCGATCGACAGGCCGACCTTCGCGACGACCGCCGCATAGCGCTCATGAAACTCTGCTCGTGTCATCCGATCAAGATACCCAACCGCGACCGGTTGTCCACCGGTCGGTCACTCGAACCAGTCGAACCGTCGCGTCGCGCCGCCAAACCTCCAGCGCGACGGACACGTCGTAGTCATCCAGTCGATCGGCTCGCACAGCGGCTGCACCTCGGCGGCACGGGCGAATGCGCCGGCTACCGCCCGCCGTTGATCCGGTCCCATCGCACGCGGGTCGGCGGACACGAAGAGCGGCGTCCCGCTCGACGAGAGCAGCTCGAGCCATTGCTCGTTCTTGTCCCACGGCACGGCATCGGTCAGACCGACGCAATCTGCGTCTATCGCAAAGAAGCTCCCGTGCTGGTGCGCACGGAACGCGAGCGTGTTGATCCCCTGCACCCGGGTTCGTTCCCACTCGCGGCCGCTCGTATCGTCACCCGTGCGCTGCAGATGTACCGTTCCGACCGCCAGGTGGCCGATCGCGTTGCACCCGATGATGAGCGGCGGCTCCGGCCGCGTCGACGCGTGTGTCGCCGCGTGGATCGTCCGATAGAGCTCGCGAACGATCTCCGCTGACGTTCGCGACCTGTCATGGAAGGTCCATTCACCGGCGGCGGGGCTCGAGCCCATCTGGAAGCCCCACTGCCCGAAGACATCGTACGTCGTGAAGTCGTGCTTGATCAGGTCATGGCCCCACTCTGCGACGCGGCCTATATCGCGCGCGACCCATTCGAGCGTATCGGGTCGGCTCGGGTCCAGAACGACCCCGTCCCACTGCCGGTCGGGGTCGAGCCCGCGGTTCGCGAATGCCAGGTGAGTGGCGTCGGCCGCCGACGTCAGGAGCGGTCGCACCCAGATCCCGGGGCGTACCCCTTCGGCCCGCATCTGCGCCGCGAGCGTTGCCATGTCGCCGAACCGGTCGTTCGGGATCCACGGCCCTCCGTTGAACCTCGGTCCCCGACAGATCTGCCATCCGTCGTCGATGACCATGTACGGGCGGTTGTTGGTCTTCGGTGCCAGTTCGGCGATCATCCGGCTGTCGGCCACGATGTCGGTACGGGAGCTCGACCCGTACGCGTAGTACCAGTTGTTGCCGCCGTACACCCGATGGTCGGGCATGAGCCCCACGCCGCCCGACAGGCGCGCCGCGAAGTCGCGCGCCGCCGCGAACGGGGTCGAGTCGTCCGACTCGTACGCAACGATCGTCGCGACGCGCAGCGTCCGCGCACCGAGTTCGACTCCGGCTGTTCCGCAGCGAACGTCGAGCACGAGCGTCATGCCGTCGGGGTCGATCCTCCACGACGCCATCGCCGCGCACTCGCCCCCCGCGATGACACCCGCGCCGCGCGTCCGGCCCGGTCCACCGATTTCGGACTCGGTGACCAGGAAGTACCACGGGAGCACCCGCTCCGCGATGCCGCGATGCAACAGCAGGGTTTCCATGGCGTTGCATACGCCGTACCGGTGCGTCTTGGCATTGACGGCAATGGCAATGGCCTTGTCGTCATCCGCCCGGTCGTCGATGTAGACGTGGCAGACTCCGTCCAGGTGCTTGATCACCGGCACGGTCGCGTCCCGGCTGATCCGTTCGATCAGTCCCTTGCCGCCCCGGGGAACCAGCACGTCCACGTACTCGTCCATGGTAATCAGGGCCCCGACGGCGGCACGATCCGTGGTTGCCACCAGCTGCACGCCGTCGGCGGGCAGCCCCGCTTCCTCCAGGCCGGTGCGAATGCACCCGGCGATCGCGGTATTGGAATGGAACGCCTCCGATCCACCACGCAGCACGGCAGCGTTGCCGGCTTTGAGGCAAAGCGCCGCGGCGTCGGCGGTCACGTTGGGCCGGGATTCGTAGATGATGCCGATCACGCCGAGGGGCACGCGCATGCGCCCCACCTGGATACCGGACGGACGCTGAACGAGATCGGCGATCGCCCCAACGGGATCCGGGAGGGCGGCCACCTGCCGCACCCCATCCGCCATGGCTGCAATGCGCGGCGGTGTGAGTTCCAGGCGGTCCAGCAATGCGGGCTCGAGGCCGTTCCTGCGCCCCGCTTCCAGGTCCCGGGAATTGGCCGCGGAGAGTTCCGCTTCCGCCGCCTCCAGCGCCGCCGCGATCGCCTCCAGTGCCGCATTCTTGGCGCCGGCCTCGGCGCGCGCCATCATGCGTGCCGCTGCGCGGGCCTGTTCGCCCACTGTCAGCATATAGTCTTTCATGGCTTCCACGTCTTCCCTCGATCCCGCATCAAGCGCCCGCGCGGTGGATGGCCGTCCCGTCCGGGCACATGGCAATGGCGACGCCGAG
>SKVA01000049.1 GCA_007129695.1 Spirochaetaceae bacterium
CCGCACACCCGGAGATACCGTTCACGATCCGCCGCGCCGCGAACGAAGCGCTCGTCGTGGGCACGAGCGTCGTGTCGTGCGACGCCGGTACCGGCGTCCACCTGCTGTCGGTAGCCGGCGACGCCCGTGAAGACGCGGCGTCCTACCTGGACTATCGCACGCGCTACCTCGCCGACGTCGAGCGCGTCGTCGCGGCGGTCGAGGCGCAGCTCGCTCACGCGCCGGCCGCAGACGCGACCGACGCGACGTACGTGCTACGCACGCCGGCTGGCCCCGCAAAGCGGGCGATCACGGCGCAGCGCACCACCGGCTCGCCACCGTCGTCGCAGCGACGACTCGGGCTTTCCGATCCGGCGCACGACGACCCGCGATGCGACCGCATCGAGGTCGAGATCGGCGATCTGCCGGTGGTTCGGGAAGCCGACGTGATTGTCTGCGGGCTCGGAACCTCGGGGATCGAGGCCGCGCGCAGCGCCGCCGCGTGCGGGCTCAAGCCGGTCTGTCTTGAGAAGCACGCCGACGTGGGCGGAGTCAACACCGTTGGCGGCGTCCCCGCGTACTGGTACGGCCGCCGCACGCCGTTCTTCAAGCGCTGGCACCGCGCTGTCAAGGAACGAACGCGATCGGCCAATATCCCGACCGCGCTCGCGTTCTACGAGACGGCTCGCGACGCCGGCGCCGAACTCAACGTCCGAACGCCGTTCTGCGGGGTCGAGACCACCGGCGGGATAGTCTCCGCGGTGGTCTGCATCGGCGACGACGGTTTCTGCCTGACCCGCGGAACGTACGTCATCGATGCGAGCGGCGACGGCGACATCGCCGCGTGGGCGGGCGCGCCTTATACCTACGGTTCTGAACGCGACGAGATCACGCTCTGGTGCTCGTTCGGTCAGTTCGTCCACGGCACCTACGAGGCGAGCCGGCAGTACCAGTCGGTGGTCGACCAACGCAGCGTTCACGACACCACACGCGGTGCGATCGCCGGACGACGGATGATCGGCGTGAACGGCCGCGGCGAGTTCATCCAGGACTACCTTGCGCCGCGCGAAAGCCGTCACATAACCGGGAAGACCGTCGTAACGTACCACGACGTGATGGCCGGCCGGGTCTTCCGCGACACGGTGCTGCGCTGCAAGTCGAACGTCGACATCAAGGGGATGGCGTCGAGCAGCGCGGTGATGTGCGGCTACGTGGAAGAGAGCTTCCTGCGCAACTTCGTGATGGCGATCCCGTACTCTGCGCTCACCCCGGTGACTCTGTCGAACGTACTCGTCGTCGGGAAGGCGTACTCGATCACGCACGACGGGATCTCGATGGCGCGGATGCAGGCCGATATGATCCAGCTGGGAACGGTTGCGGGCATCGCGATCGCCGAGGCGATGGCGGTCACGACGCCGTCGCTCCACAACCTCGACGTCGAACGCCTCCAGTCCCGCCTCTTTGGCGCCGGGCTCCTGCTACCCGGAGATCTGCCGACCGGCGACGACGACGAACGCATCCCTCCAGAGAGCGATGAGGCGCTCACCGACCTGGTCGACCGCGTCGTGTCGTGTCCGCCCGAACCCGATGAGTGGGCGCGCCTGTTCATGGTACCCGCGCGTTCGGCCGAGCGGCTGCGCTCCGCCGCCGGAGACGTGCGGTGGCTGCGTCCGAGCACCGCTCAGCTCCTGTGCGCGCTCGGCGACCGGTCGAGGTCCGACGTTCTGCTGCGCGAACTCGACTCGCTGACCGCTGATCGATTGCCGCCGGTCGCGGGGAATCGGCGCCACGACATGCCCGACCACGGTTGGGCGCCGCGACCGGTCTACCTGCTGTGCGCGCTCGCCGAGTGCGGAGAGCTCGCGATCGTCGAGCGGCTTGAGCATATCGCAGATCTCTTGAAGCTCGACCCGGCGGTGTCCGACCACCGGTGGAGCTACGTCTACGCGTTCGCGTACGCCGGAGAGCGGCTCGCAAACCCGGCGCTGATCCCGGTGATTCGCCGCGTCGCGGACGATCCGGCTATCCGCGGATCGCTGATCGCTCGCGGGGGTGATCCGCGCCTGTCGAAGGAGTACATACGAGAGCGGTTCGCGTACCTTGAGCTCTGCCTCGCGAGGGCGCTCGCCCGGTGCGGCGACCCGGGCGGATACCGTACGCTCATCGACTACACCGGCGAGATGCGCCTCTACCTCGCGCGAAGCGCGCGTGCGGAGCTGCACACGCTCGCCGGCGTCGACCACGCGTACGACCGGGCGGCGTGGCAGCGGTGGCTCGAAGGCGCCGAGTCGGCGGGACTCGACCCGATCGCGTACGCGCAGCGCCACGCGTGATACGCGCGGACCGAATACGGTATGATCGCCGGCATGAGACCGGATCTTGACGGCAGGGTATTTCGATCGGTGTCGAACACCGACAATGGTGAGGTTGGGGAGCAGACCGTCTTCAGGTACCGACAGTCGGGCGATCTGGTGAGCGCCGACTACGCCGGCGGCAGCATCGTCGCGGGTCACCTGATCGCGATCATGGACGCGGGCGGAGACCTGGACATGCGTTACCACCACGTGAACGCGGCCGGCGCGCTCATGGTCGGAACGTGCCGCTCGCGTCTCGAAGTGCTCGCCGACGGCCGGCTGCGCTACCACGAATCGTGGCGCTGGCTCAGTGGCGACGGGTCGGAAGGCGAGTCGATCATCGAGGAGCCCCGGGGATAGCCCGGGCTGCGGCGCCTCCCCGCGTTACCGCTTCAGCCGCGCTTCACCGGCACCGGTTTCGTGTCCCAGATGTCGCGCGCGTACTCGCGGATGGTCCGGTCGCTCGAGAACTTGCCCATGCCGGCGACGTTCAGGATCGACTTCCGCGACCACTCCTGTTCGTCGTGGTAGAGACGTGCAACGTCATCCTGCGCCTCCACGTACGCCCTGAAGTCGGCGAGGAGCCGGTACGTGTCGCCGTGATGGAGCAGCGCGTCGGTGATCGATCGGTAGCGGCCCGGATCACCGGGAGAGAACGCCCCGGATGAGATCATGTCCAGGATCTGCCGGAGCTCGGCGTCGGCGTGGTAGTACGACCACGGGTCGTAGCCGTCGCGCCACGTGGCCTCGACCTCATCGGTGGTCAGGCCGAAGATGAAGATGTTATCCGCCCCGACCTCTTCGAGAATCTCGACGTTTGCCCCGTCGAGCGTCCCGATGGTGAGCGCGCCGTTGAGCGCGAACTTCATGTTCCCGGTCCCCGACGCCTCGGTTCCCGCGGTGGAGATCTGCTCGGAGAGGTCGGCGGCGGGCATGAGCTTTTCGGCGAGGCTGACGGTGTAGTTTGCCAGGAAAACGACCTTCAGCCGGCCGTCGATCGACTCGTCGTCGTTCACGGTGTTCGCAACATCGTTCACGAGCCGGATGATGAGCTTGGCCATGTGGTAGCCGGGGGCGGCCTTCCCGCCGACGATCACGGTTCGCGGGACGACGACGGCGGCCGGGTCGGCCTTGATCCGGTTGTAGCAGTGGATCACGTGCAGAACGTTGAGGAGCTGCCGCTTGTACTCGTGGATCCGCTTGACCTGGCAGTCGAAGAGCGAGGCGGGGTCTACGGAGACGCCCGCGGTGCTCCTGATGTACCCGGCGAGTCGCTCCTTGTTGCGGCGTTTGACCGCGCGCCACTCGGCCTGGAAACCGGGATCGTCGGCGAGTGGAACGAGCTGCTTCAGCTGGTCCAGGTCGGTCACCCATCCATCGCCGATCCGCGACGTGATGAGGTTGGAGAGATCCGGGTTGCACGATGCGAGCCAGCGGCGCTGCGTGATTCCGTTGGTCATGTTGGTGAACTTGTCGGGCCACAGCTCGTAGAAATCCCGGAACAGATCGCGCTTGATGATCTGGGAGTGGAGCGCCGACACGCCGTTGACCGCGTGGCTTCCGACGATCGCCAGGTTCGCCATCCGTATCGTTCGGTTCTCTCCCTCCTCGATGATCGACATCCGACCGAGGCGCGCCGCGTCGCCGGGGAATCGAGCCGCCACCTGCTCGAGAAAGAGGTGATTGATCATGTAGATGATCTCGAGGTGGCGAGGCAGCACGCGACCAAAGAGATCCACCGGCCACTTCTCGAGCGCCTCGGGTAGTACGGTGTGATTCGTGTACGCGAAGGTCTTCCCGACGATCTCCCACGCCGTATCCCACGAAACACCCTCGCGGTCGACGAGGAGGCGTTGGAGTTCCGCGATGCCAATCGCCGGGTGCGTGTCGTTGAGTTGCACGGCCACCTGATCGGCGAAGCGCGAGAAGTCGTCGCCGTTGGTCTTCTTGTACCGGCGGATGATGTCCTGCAGGGTGGCCGAGACGAAGAAGTACTCTTGCTTGAGCCTGAGCTCCTTGCCCTCGAAGATGTTGTCGTTCGGGTAGAGCACCTTGGAGATCGTCTCCGACACCACTTTGTCGGCCACCGCGCGCTCGTAGTCACCGTGATTGAAGTACGACAGATCGAAGTCGCGCGTCGACTTGGCCGCCCAGAGGCGCAGGTTGTTCACGGTATCGTTGCGGTAGCCGGGAATCGGCGTGTCGTACGCCATCGCCATGATGTCGGATGTATCGACCCAGCCCACGCGCTCGCTCCCGTCACCCGCGGTCCGCCGCTCCACCCGTCCGTAGAACTGGACCGGGTAGAGGAACTCGGGCCGCTCGATCTCCCACGGGTTTCCGTAGCGCAGCCACGGATCGGGGGTCTCCACCTGCTCACCGCCCCGGATACGCTGGAAGAAGATGCCGTACTCGTAGCGGATCCCGTACCCGTACGCCGGGATCGCGAGCGTCGCCATCGAGTCGAGGAAGCACGCGGCGAGCCGTCCGAGACCGCCATTGCCGAGCCCCGCGTCGTACTCGAGCTCCTCGAGCTCCCCGAGCGAGAGACCGGCAGCGGCGAGCGCCTGTTCCACCTCGTCCCGGATTCCCAGGTTGATGATCGCGTTCCCGAGCGTGCGGCCCATGAGGAACTCGAGCGACAGGTAGTAGACCCGCTTCGACGGCTTCTTGTAGTAGGTCTGCATCGTGTCGATCCACCGCTCGAACAGAAGGTCACGCATCGTGAGCGCGAGGCTCTTGTAATGGTCGAGCGCTGTGGCGGTGTACTCGTCCTTGGCGAGCGAGTACTCGAGGTGGTTCACGAACGACGACGTGAGCGCCGGTACGTCCATCCCCTTGTGCGGGTTGTTGGACGGCGTGAGCTTCTTTCGTGCGGGCATGGTGACCTCCCGTAGATACGAGCAGAATACGCCCGTTTCGGTTCGGGCGCTACTCCGCAAGAGCGGTTGACAGCCAGGTCGATCGAGGTTAACATCATTGTACTGGTCAATTAGTACAATAGACCGAAGACACGGAGAGCGCGAGTGATAACGGTACGCAATCTGACATACGTCTACCGCGGCGGGAAGGGCGTGTTCGATCTCGACTTCGCGATCGCGGAGGGCGAGGTGTTCGGCTACCTGGGTCCGAACGGCGCCGGGAAGACGACAACGATCAGGCACCTGCTCGGCTTCATGAACGCGAGCGCCGGAACAGCGACGATCGACGGGCTCGACTGCCGACGCGATGCCGCCGAGCTCCAGAACCGGATCGGGTATCTTCCGGGTGAGATCGCGTTCCTGGAGAACATGACCGGCAACGAGTTCCTTCGTTTCATCGCAGACATGCGCCGAACGAGCGACCGTCGCCGGTGCGGTGACCTGGTCGAACGCTTCGCGCTCGACGCCGGGCAGAAGATCCGCCGGATGTCGAAGGGCATGAAGCAGAAGCTGGCCGTCGTGACGGCGTTCATGCACGATCCGACGGTCTACATCCTCGACGAGCCGACGAGTGGCCTGGACCCGTTCATGCAGAACGAGTTCATCGACCTGTTGCGGAGCGAGAAGGCGCGCGGCAAGACGATTCTGATGTCGTCTCACCTGTTCGACGAGGTGCAGCGCGTCTGCGATCGCGTCGGAATCATCAAGGATGGCCGGATCGTCGCGATCGAAGACATCCAGTCGCTGAACGCTGCGCGCGAGCGGTCGTATACGGTCACGCTCGCCGACGCCGCCGAGGCCGATGCGGTGATGCAGAGCGGGCTCGACGTCGAGCGAGTCTCGGACAACCGGGTGAACCTCACGGTCCGGAACAACTACCACGACGTCTTCACCGCGCTCGCCGCGCGCAGCGTCATCGGACTGGAGTCGCGCGCCCAGTCGCTCGA
>SKVA01000025.1 GCA_007129695.1 Spirochaetaceae bacterium
GTCGCAGATGCTCCTTGAGGCGCTCTACGCAACGGGACAGGACGACCACGCGGTCTCGCTCCTCACCGGGACCGGGATGCGATCGTGGGCGCACATGGTCTACGACGTCGGGACAACGATTTCGATGGAGGCGTGGGACGACTCGATCAAGCCGAACCAGGACTGGAACCACGCGTGGGGCGCCGCGCCGGCGAACATCGTTCCGTTCGGGCTGATGGGGGTTCGCCCGATTGAGCCGGGATTCGCGAAGGTCATGATCGACCCGAAGATCGGTCCGCTCGCGTGGGCCGAGTCGCGGGTCCCCACCGTCCGGGGACCGATCGGAGTCCGCGTATCGAACGAACCGGGCGCGCCGTACGTCGTCGACGTCGACATACCGGCCAACGTCACCGCGACCATCGGTCTCCCGTGCACGAACCCGCAGTCACCGGTCGTCGTCGATGGCCGGAGCGTCTACCCGGACATCAGCAACGGCCGATGCTACGTGACGGGAATCGGCAGCGGCCGGCACGTGGTCGTCGCGTCGGTGTAGTGCGCTGAGTCGAGCAGATCGTCAGAAACGTCCGACAGGGGGATCGATGGAAAACATAGCCGGGTTCGACCGAGCCAAGACGCGTGTAGGTACTTCGGTCAGCGAGCTTGCCGAGTGGTTCGCGCGCGCAGCCGACGGTATCGAGTTCGACGATGGACTCGCGCGTCAGAACGGACCGGGTCATACCGTCGAGGCTGCGCCGCTTTCGCTGTGCCATCCCGGGCGACTCACGTCTGACTACTACGCGGCCGCCGCTGCAGCCGGCGTGCTCGATCCGGTCGACGGTGAACGGATGCTCCGCGCGCTCGAACCGCTCCAGGTCACCGAACCCGGCCACCCGAAGCTCGGCTGCTTTCGGTGGTACCGGGAAGAGAGCGCGGTCCGCGATACGAATGCCGCGTTCTTCACGCTCGTGCCGCTTGCGACCGTACGACTCTGCTGTCCCGACCGAGTCCCCGCGGCCCACGTGCCGCTGATCGACGAACTGCTCCGCCGGTCGGCGCCGTGGTTCTCCGCCGAATGTCGCGAGCCGGCGCTCTACTACCCGAACAAGATCGTGAGCGACGGTGCGCTCCTGCTCGCGATCGCGACGATCCTGGATGACGGAGAGCTCAACTCACAGGCGATTGCGTTCTTCGAGCGGTGGCACGACTACACGGTCCGACGCGGCTGGGGCTGGGGAGAGAACATCAGTCTGGGATACCAGATGGTGATCTTCAAGGCGCTGCAGCTGGCTATCCGCGCGCTCGATGCGTCGGGGGCGGGCGCAGGTCAGCGGGACCGCGCGCTCCGCGATGCGCTTGTCGCGCACATGGACGAGCTCGTCGCGATCGCTCGGTTCCACGACGGTCAGGAGTACGTTCCGACGATCCGGAGTTACAACTTTGATGGCCAGGTCGTTCGTCCGAGTCCCGTCTGGGAGCTCGCCGGTGTCGGGCGACGGGACGACGTCGGCGCCCGGGCGCTGGGAGACATCGTCGCGAACGTACTGTTCGGTGGGCGGCCGCTCACCGACGAGCCGAATCGGCAGCCGGTGCCCCGAGTGCTCGAGCAACGCATCTTTGACACGTGCGTATCGTACTCGTGGATCGGCGAGCACACCAGGCTCGGGAGCCTCACCGAGTTCCCCGTCATGCCCGGATGCTATCAGTGGCCCACGTGGGGTCTCGGATGGCAGTGCTTCCCGGTTAGCTTCAGCGTCGATCACGAGCAGGTCGGTTTTCTCCGGTGGTCCGTGAACGAGCGGGGCAAGCACCGGAGTCATCCGACCGAGGACAAGGCAACAACCTACCTGGATCCTGCCCTCTTTGGCGAAAGCTGGTACCCCTACGTGCTCACGCGATGCGCTCAGGAGCGGTCGCTGCTTCTGGCGTATCGCGTCATGGCCGGTGTTCACAACCAGGCGTCGGAGATCCGCGACGAATGGGTCATACCCCGCTATGCCGGAGATGTCAGCGAGCTCAGCGATGCAACCGGCAGGGACTGGGTCGCGCTTCGCTACTGCAATGCGACGCTCCTGTTCACCGCGCTCGCCGGGGTCCGGTTCGATCCGGATGGGGCGACGCCGGAGGTTGCCGGCGCCGGGCCGGCCGGCGGCCTGGCGGTCCGTCACCCGGTGTCGATCGCGGTCGTTCGCGACCGCGACACGGTCCGACTCGAGCAGCGACTCTACCAGGGCCCCGAGCAGGTCATCCATCATCCGTGGATGGAGTCGGTGTGGTGCGTCATCGCGATCGATGGGTCCGGCCGGGAGACCGTGCTGCAGGGAATCGTCGACGCGGTGCGCATCGACGACCGTTCGTACGCAGACCGGGAAGTTCCACGCGCCGGTAGCGCGGAGATCCGCGACATCGCGGTCGACGACGGTCGCGGCCAGGTGGTCGGGCTCACGATCGACCCGTATACGGTGGTTCCCCGATGACGCTACCACGCGTCGCCCAGGCGGTCCCGGCAGACGATGTCGCCGTCGATCGACAGCGCGGGCGATAGCGGGGTCGTGAGGACCATGATGCCGTCGTCCTCCTCTTCCGTTCGAACCACTCCGCTATCGGTGCGGACCCAGGTCCGGCCGCGCCAGCGCTGCCAGCCGAGCCGCTCGTAGAAGCGGTGCTCTGCGGTGCTGAGCGCGCCGATCTGGTAGTCCGCGACGGCGGGAGCGATCGCGCGCATCACCGCGGTCCCCAGCCCCTGCCGCTGGAGCTCCGGGAGCACCGCCACGGCCTCTACGTAGCCGCCGCGCATCGGGCGATCGTCGATCCAGAGCGTCCTTGGTACGACCGCTGCGTGCGCGCACACGCGTCCGTCGATGACCGCGAGCGCGTGAACCCCGCCGAGCGCGTGCTCCCAGTCTTCTGCCGAAAAGTCGCCGGCGAATGCCGCGTCCATCAGCGCCAGGACCTCGGCTACTCGATCCAGATCGGAAGTGGTGCACGTTGCGATCGTCATGCGCGCTCGGCCCGTCCGATCACCGTGTCCGGAACGGGTTCACTATACGGACCGAGTCGATGAGCTGGTCGTGCTGCATGTCTTCGGAGTAGAGCGTCGTGCAACCGCCCTCGATCGCGGCCGACACGATAAGCGAGTCGTAGAAGCCGTATCCGTAGCGTGCGCGTAGCTCGAGAGCACGGGTGAACAGAGCGTGACTGGGATAGATCGACCACATCGGCTCGAGCGTCGATCTGAGGTAGCGCAGCGCGTCATCGTGGCGGACCGGTCGCGCCATCTTCGTCGTCAGAACGTTGAGGACTTCCTGCACGACCTGATGGCTTATCACCCCTGTGCCATCTCGCAGCGACCGCGCGATGAGCTGCGTTGCTGTCGTGCGTCTGCGATCGTCAGTCTCGTCGAACGCGTACACGAAGACGTTCGAGTCGAGGAACTCAGCGCTCATTCAGCTCGTCCCTGGAAAACCGACGACCGCCCGTGCCGGCGTACATCAGGATCTGTTCCATGACGACCTCGGCCTCGGTAGCGCGTTCGGTCCCTGCCGTGTATGCCTCGAGCCATCGGCGAAACTCGTCGTTGAGCGTCCGGTTCGCGGCGCGTGCCTTTCGGCGGGCCGCTTCGATAAGTCGCTCGTCGGCGCTGAGCGTGATATTTTTCACGACCAAAGTGTACACGAGAATCGTGTACGCGGCAAGCGTTCCGCCGTTGCCCGCCGCCCCTGTATGTATTACTCTACCGGTCATGTTTCGCATCGATGAGGTCAACCTCTACGACGAGCTCGGCCTGGAGAAGATCAAGGAGCTGTCCCGGGCCTTCTATACGAAGGTCTACGCCGATAAGGATCCCGAGTTTCGCGGGATGTTTCCCGACGACATGGAGATGGCGATCCAGAACCAGTACGAGTTCTTCGCGCAGCGCCTGGGCGGGCTACCGCTCTACAGCGCGCGCAAGGGACACCCGGCGCTGCGGGCTCGCCACGCGCATTTCCACATCACCCGCCGGCACGCCGAACGGTGGCTCGGCTATATGCGAAACGCGATGACGGAGGTCGGGATCCCCGACGACGCGCGCGGTCGGCTCGACGAGTTCCTCACCGACACCGCGTACTTCATGCAGAACGTGAACGACGACGGGAGCCGCATCTACTGAGTGGGGACCACCCGCGGCCGGACGCGGCACGGACAGGCCGGTTACCCACCGGCGTTTGGCCCGTAGACGCCGACCTCGCTGATCGCCGGCGGGGCGACGGTGTTGGTGAACCGCAGCCGAAGGCGACGGGTGGCGACTGGGCGACCGGAGATCAGACGGCGAGCGCCGATGCTCTGACCCGCCGCGTGTTCGACCCATGAGCCGTCGCGATCGACGTCGATCGCAAAGCCGCGGACCCGCTGACCGAGCGGCAGATACTCGCGGAGGCTCACCGTGGCGATCTCCACCGGATGCCCGAAGTCGACGAGGATCTCAGGCTCCGCCGCCGGAACCGCCGGCGTCCAGTACTTGTCGCGTTTGCCGTCGGTCAGCACCGCGACCGGGGAGCCTTCGGCGGTGACCCGCGCGCCGTCGGCGATCAGGTCGCCTGCGAACAGCGCTTCGCGCAGGCTGCGGAACTCGACGAGCGAACGCACGTCGGCGTCCGGGATCCGTCCGCGTCGGTCCGGGGGCAGATTCAGGAGCAGGTTCGTGCCGCGTCCGACCGACTTCAGGTAGAGATCGAGCAGGTTCCTGCCGCTGCGCACCGCCGAGTCCTCGGCACCGTGGTAGAACCAGCCCGGGCGGATCGACACGTCGCACTCCGCGGGAAGCCAGTCGGCACCGGCAGGATCTCCCCGGTTCAGGAGGTCGCGCGGGGAGGCCCACGCGTCGACCATGCGGTCGGCCGAGTACGCCTGGAAGTCGGCGTCGTCGATCCCGGGGTAGAGCGATTCGCGCGTGATCGTCGCCCAGCACGGGTCTCCCGCGATTCCGTCCTCATTGCCGACCCACCGGACATCGGGACCGGCGTCGCTGAACATCACCGCCCCCGGCTGGTTGCGCCGAACGATCTCCCACGTCGCGTCCCAGTCGTAGTAGGTGCGCCGGTCGATCTGCCGCGTTTCGCGGGCGCCGCCGTAGTAGCCGTCACCGCCGTTCGCGCCGTCGAACCACACCTCGAACAGCTCGCCGTACTCGCTCGTGAGTTCTTCGAGCTGGTTGCGGTAGTAGCGGACGTAGTCGGGGGATCCGTAGGCCGGATGGTTGCGGTCCCACGGCGAGAGATAGACGCCGAAGCGCAGCGAACGCGCCCGGCACGCCTCCGCGATCTCGCGGACGACGTCGCCGCGGCCCGACCGCCAGCTGCTCTGGCGTACCGAGTGATCGGTATACCGCGACGGCCAGAGGCAGAACCCGTCGTGATGCTTGCACGTGAGGATCAACCCCGCCATCCCGCCGTCGGCCGCGGCACCGACGATCTGGTCCGCGTCGAAGTCGGTCGGGGCGAAGACGTCCGGAGACTCGTCGCCGTACCCCCACTCCCGGTCGGTGAACGTGTTCACGGTGAAGTGCACGAAGCCGTAGTACTCCATCGCGTGCCACGCGAGCTGCCGCGCCGATGGAACCGGCAGGTTCGGTGCTTCTGTCGGGTTCGTCAACTGCCCTCCTCGGCCAGCTCAACCGTCTCGCCGGCCTTTACTTCGCGGATCAACCTGGACACGTGGGTCTTTGCTTCCTGAGTCGTGGCGGTCTTCACATGAGCAGTATGAGCCCAACAGATGACTCCAGTCCACCCCGGGCGTGCAGACCGACCCCCACCGACCGATTGGTCCGCGGCCGTGAGTCGTGTATGATCGGGTACGGGCTCACGCATGAAGGGGGAGCGATGAGGGGCGACGTGCCGAGCGAGGCAGAGTGCAAGCGCGCGACGACGCTGTTCAACGATGCGCTCGAGCCGGCGTACCTGTACGCGAAGCGCAAGAAACTCGATCAGCGTCGGGTCCAGGAGTACCTGTCTGCGGAGGACCTCTGGGAGGGATTTCCCGATGAGTGGGAAGAGAGCGTTATCGCGATGCTCGTCGTCGGCTCCGTGTTCGGCCGGCCCGACCGCGTCGCCGCCTTCCTGCGCGGTACCAAAGAGGAACTCCGCGGCGATCTTCTGCCGATGGTCAGGCTCTGGCGCGACCGGCCGTGGGTCTGGGCCTTCGTTCGGGTCGCGGAGAA
>SKVA01000055.1 GCA_007129695.1 Spirochaetaceae bacterium
CCGTCCGTTAAAGACGTCGTTCGGGATGTTCAGGTGCAGCCCCTTGACCTCCGCTACGTAGCCGGTCCGATCGGTCGCGCAGACGGCGCGCTGAAACACGACGCAGGTACGGTCGTCGGGCAACGCGGCGAACGCCAGCTGCGTGATCGCCTGGTCGGTGCAGCGTGCGCCTTCGTCGGTGTCGACGTCGACTCCCTCCATGATCTCACCGGAGGTCACGAACCCTCGGGTCACAGAAGTCACTGTTGAATGCAGCAACCGGCGGTGCGCGGCTCCGGTCGTGTCGCCGTCGCCGAGGAACCGGATGACCGGGCACAGGTTGCGCGACCATTCTGCGAGCGAGCTGTCCCCGGGGGGCACGCAGAGCGCCTGCCCCACCTCCCGCGCACGCCACGAGAACGAGGCGAACCGACGCGCTGAGCGGGTCAGAACCGCGCCGTGCTCCTCTTCGGACCAGTCGCCTGCGACCGCCTCGTCGAACGTGACGTGCGCCGCCGGCGGCGCGTCGACCAGAGGCAGATAGTTGATGAGCATCGCGAGCGCGACGGCGCGGTCGGACTCGAGGCGGGTGAAGTAGTGCGGATTACGATCGCGAAGCCACGCCACACGATTCCCGTAGAACGACCCGTCACGGTTCGCGTCGGCCTCGCGGCGCACGAGAGCGAGTTGCCGCTCAACGAGGCCGAGCGCGTGTCCGTCGCCGAAGCGGTCGGCGGCGTAGAGGAGCGCAGGAATCAGATACTCCTGACAGTACGCATACCGGACGCGCGAGTCACCGCCGATCCGCGCCAGACGCGCATCCGCGAAGATCATCCGCTTGAGCACGTTCCACAGATCACGCTGGTGGTGGTCCAGGGACTCCGGTCTGCCGGCGCGGGCCCGCTTCGCGTCAAAGTGCAGGATCGCGGCGTTGCTCGCGCAGATCGCCATGTACCCGACATTCAGGTATCCGTGATGGTCGAGCGCGTAGTTCCGAAAGAAGTTCGCTCCCCGGTAGCGATCGGAGATCGTGCGACCGGCCACGACGGTATCATCGTCGGCGTCGCTGTCGATCGACACGCCGTTGATGAAGTAGTCGTGCGCACGCTCCCTCCACGCATTCGCGTTCGGTTCGTCAGGGTAGCGGCACGCGACGCGCCACAGCAGAGCACCGCTCCAGATATTCGACTCCGGGTTGTTCTTGCCGTCTGAAGCCCACTTTCCGCCGACGACCCCGGTGAACCGCCCGCGGCTTCCGTCGTGAAGAAGCCAGTTCGCCTCCGCGACCAATACGCGACGCAGCGCATCGTGGTCGGGAGGCTCCATTGCTTCGTCCAGATGCTCGACTCCATGGATCGCGCGTTCTACTCCGAGCATACTGATCCACGTGTTCCCCCATTGTCTACCATCGCCGCACGTCTGGTCCCCCGTCACGTGCGTCGCGAGCGCGAGCCGGAACGCCGTGAGGGCGCGACGGCGCCACCGCTCCGGGTCGCGCACACCCGGGGTCGCTGCAAGAGTGGCCGCCGCCGCAAGGTAGTTCCAGTTCGACTGAACGCCCCAGTGCAGGTACCCCGGTCCGTACCCGGAGAGGGCCGGCGTGTTGTGGTGGGGATGAACGTGCCGCTCGGCCCATTCGGCCCATCGCTCGAGAAGCTCGCGAGCATCGTCGATCAGGTTCTCAGTCATCCCGGGATCTCCTCACGTACCGTCGTCTCACGAATCGAGGCATCGTAACCTACCTGGAGAGAAGTGCGGAAGCCCCGCCTGGAGAGGCTTGCCCGGCCACGCGCGGCGTGCTACACCGGTCTCCGAGAGGATCACGATGAAACTCAAGCACAGCTCCCCCGAGGCACAAGGGGTTGCCTCCGGACAGATGGATGCGTTTATCCGCGCGCTGTCGCGCGTCCCGCAAATGCACGGGCTCGTCGTATTGCGCCATGGTGCAGTCATCGCGGACGCAGTGTGGCGTCCATACCGACGGGAAATCCCGCACATGCTCTACTCGCTGAGCAAGAGCTTCGCGTCCACTGCGGTAGGCCTCGCGGTCCACGAGGGCCTGCTGACCCTGGACGATCTGGTCATCGACCACTTTCGGGACGAGGCACCGAAGCGGCCGAGCGCTCATCTTGCGATGATGCGGGTGCGCCACCTGCTCTCCATGTCGACCGGCCACGCCGAGGACGCGACCGAAGCGACGATGCGTTCGCGAACGCACCCGTATCGCGCCTTTCTCCGGGTCCCGGTCGTCCATGAACCGGGAACGCACTTCGTCTACAACAGCGCTGCAACGTTCATGCTCGCGGCGATCGTCCAGCGGCTCACCGGCCAGACCCTGGTCGACTACCTCACCCCACGCCTGTTCGACCCGCTCGGGATCGAGACTCCGGTGTGGGACAGCCATCCCAACGGCGTGAACTTCGGTGGGTGGGGGCTCTATCTGCGCGCGATAGACATCGCGAAGTTTGGCCAGCTCTATCTTCAGCGCGGGAAGTGGGGGCGGTCGCAGCTGATCCCGCGCGACTGGATCGCCGACGCGACCCGCGCGCACGTCGATAACGGTTCAGACCCGAACTCCGACTGGAATCAGGGGTACGGCTACCAGTTCTGGCGCTGCCGTCACAACTGCTACCGCGGGGACGGCGCCTTCGGTCAGTTCTGCATCGTGATGCCCGATCAGGACGCGGTCGTCGCGATCACCTCCGGCGTCGCATCGATGCAGTCGGTGCTCGACGCGGTGTGGAAGAAGCTGCTCCCCGCGCTCGGTTCCGCGCCGCTGCCGCCCGACGAAACCTCCGAGCAGGGTCTGGCGACCCGGATCGCGGGACTCGCGGCGAAACCGGTGCGCGGAAACGCTCGCGCCGCGATCGAAAGATCGGTAACCGGGCGCACGTTCACCTTCGAGCCGAACGACGCCACGCTCCACTCCGTATCGGTCGACTTCGTAAACGACACCTTCACGTACCGTCTGCTCGCAGGCGGCGCGCGACGCGGGACCCGGTCGATAGCGTTCGGCCGCAATCGGTGGGTCGAAGGCACTGCGGTTCTGGGCCGACCGCACGAGTACCTGGCCGCCGCGAGCGGGGCGTGGACCTCAGAGCGCCGGTTCGAACTGTCGGTCTGCCAGCTCGACAGCCCGCATACGCTCACCTTTGGATTCGACTTCGATGTCGAGGCAGAAACCGTACGGGTCGACCACCGGATCAACGTCAGTTTCGGACCGACAGAGCCGGCGACGATCACGGGTCGGGCTTCGCGCTGAGGCACTCACAGCACCCACACGCCGCGACGTGGAGCAGGATTATGCTGAGTACGCGGGCTCGGCGCCGTGGTTAGTGGTCCGTGTCGTCCAACTGGTAGGGAGGGACTCTCACCGCGGTATTCCGGCCATCGCTCATCTGCGGTCGTTTCTTCATGCTTACCTCCGGGTGATGCGAACGTGCTCGGAGTATTGGCCGTCCCGCGGGAGCGAGGGGGAGCCGCGTGGTCGAGATTGCGGTTGGGGTGAAGCGGGGCCGACGGTGTGGCTGCTCCCCCACCATTCGGCGAAGAGACCGGCCGCGGGGGCAAAGCCCTCCTCCACGGCCGATCTTGTCCGTCGCCCAGCTTCTGAGGCCCGTTGGTTATACGCCTACGTACCCTTCAACGCGACCGACACGGCCACCGAGGCCAGCGGCGACCGCGCCGAGCAGGAGCGTGATGAATGCCCAAAGGGCGGCTGTCGCGAGCGCGTTGGCCTCCTGCTGGTTCATCGGGGTGTACCGGGCAAGAAGACCAGCGATCCGCTGGCGATCGGCATCCGAGACCTCGCCATCCTCGAGTATCTGCCGGGCCGCGTTCGTGATCTCATTGACGGCCTGCTCGCCACCAGCTTCCCTGACCTGTTCCAGGACTTCCCGTCCGCCGTCGAATGATCGTTGCAGCCCGGCGAATCTGCTGGTCACCCACCCACCAGCGAAGAGTGAAGCGATTCCGCTTATTGCCCACCAGATGTAGGCGCCTATTCCGTACGACCCGATCGACCCGACGTCGCCGCCCATACTGAAGAGTCCTATCACCATTCCCAGTAGGAGCAGCGTTACCTGCGCGACAACCGCAATCGCGGTCCCTGCGATGACAGCTCCCCACGAGACCTTCGAGACCGTGCTGGTCCTCGGCGAAGCCGTTCTTGTTCCCTGTACCATTTTTACATACCTCTCGTTCGCGAATATGATCCAGAGACCACCTCGGTCTGTTGCGCACCGCACACTCTTGACAGCAAGACGTGGCGCGGACATAGTTGACTCTATTGGTCATGAACGGCGACCGTCGTTGTTCAGGTCCAGGGGAGACATCATGAGATCGAGATTGCTCGCTGTTTCGATGCTGCTTCTGCTGCCCGCGTTCGTGTGGGGGCAGTTCACCCCGCTATCGTCGCTGCTACGCGACGTCAGCTACGGCCTGTTCCAGAATGAGATCGACGCGGCACTGTCGGTCGACGAAACCGGATACGGACCTGGTTTCACCGGGCTTGAGAATGACTTCCTGTTCGGCGGACTCGGTAACCTGTCGTCGGCGCAGCGACGAGAGGCCTTCGGCGCAACCGATTACACGGCGTTCGATCCGCTTTGGATAGGGTATTATCGCGCGGGAGAACGGCCGTGGTCGCTGTTCCAGAGCGTCTTCGCCGACGACGGCGAGCAGGGAAGCACCACGGTTACCCGAAACGGCATGAACGTCGAGACAGTGACCGTCGGAACGACCAATACCGATCACATCTGGTACGACAACATCGTCACCCTTGACGAACGCTCGATCCTGACGACGCGGGTCGAGACCCAGACACAGTTTCTGACCACGTTCGCCGGTATGAACATTGGCGCGTTCGTTGCGGTGGGCCTGGCGGACGATTCGGCCCCGGCCGACAACTTCACCCGGACTACGGTCCATCAGTTCAACACCGCCGGTGCGGGGGACGTCCCGTCCGTGCAAACCAACTACACCGCAACGCGGGTGGAAAGTTATTTCCAGCGCGAAGCGTCGGTCTTCGTCGGCGTACCGGTCTTTCTTCGCACCGGCGACCTGTCGCATCTGGCACGCCTGGGAGTCGGGTGGCGTCGCGTCCGCGAGGATTTTTCGGTCACGGTCGGAAACACAGTTCCTCAGGATCCCGCGGATCCGTCCACCGGTCACGCCGACAGGGAGGACAACGAGAGCTACCGCACCGGAACGGTCACGATCGCACCGGCGTACACGATCGTGTTACCTGGAATCTTGGACGACCATGAGCGTAACGAGTTCAGCGCGGGGATCGAGCTAAACGTTGACCTGAATTTCGCCCGCCTTCACGCAGACGGCTGGTTTCAGAACTACACGTTCACCCCGGGCCCCGGGGCGACACGAACGGTGGCAGCGCGGAACGAAGGCGACGCGGAATATACCTTCACAAGCGCAATCGACTTCGGCGCAGCGGTACACGCTCGCCACTCGTTCTACGTCGAGCCTCACGATTCGATGGTTCTTGGGTTTGCGCCCGCTGTCCGTCTCACCTTTGCATCGAGCGACGCGTACCCCAACCTTATCTCCGAGGCGGTTTCGGTCGAACGCGTCGACGGAGACAACGACGGCGCGTTCACGAGCGCAGCCGACACGATTACGACGAGGACCGAACGGTGGGTCGACATGGATATCGACGGGAACGACCGGGAGACTACGTCCTCTCTGTCGTTTCAGGCTTCGCTTCCGACGAGCTTCCGGGTGCGTCCCGCGGACTGGAGGTTCGGCATCTCCCTGGGTTCGGCGCTTTCGGCGAATGTGACCCGCAGCGTTACGACGACGTACGTCGGGTACAAGTCACTCGACTCCGAGACCACGGTTCAGGGTGACGGAAGCGGCACAACATCGACTACGACTGCCACGACTGCCACCTACGACCCGGATCGAACCGTCGACTACTCATGGGAGTTCACGGCGAACCATAATCTGGCGCTCCATGTCTATCTGCCCGCAAATGCGCGACTCGATGTCGAGATTCGAGCTACGAACATCCTTCAGTTCGGGTCGCTGCGGATTCAGGCAATCGTGCCGCTCAACTGATCAACCCGCTGGGGCGTACGGGCCTCGGTTGGGGCGCGGATCCGGACCGCGAGCAGCTGGACTGAACTGTGGCCGGGCGGGCGCCTTACAGG
>SKVA01000147.1 GCA_007129695.1 Spirochaetaceae bacterium
CGTCGCAACCGGAGCCCCCGATTTGTGCGGTGGCGAGTACGCGGGAACGAACACTATCCGATCGTAACCGAGTCGCGCTCGAACCTCATCGGCGATCATCAGGTGGCCTATATGGATCGGGTCGAATGTCCCGCCGAGCATCGCGACCTTCATTCGGTGAGCTCTCGCCCGGTCCCGGCTGCATGCGAAGCGGCTCTCCGCAACAGTTCGCCGGCTAGCTCGCGAATTCCAGTCCCGGTCACCGCCGAAACCAGCAGCACCCGGTCGTCGGGACAAGCCGCCCGCAGCTCATCCGCTCGCTCATCGCCGTCGACAAGGTCGACCTTGTTCCCGACGATGATACGCGGTTTGCCGGTCAGCTCCACGTCAAACCCCAAGAGTTCCTCTTCGAGCATTCGCACCGTCGCGGCCGGATCCGGCTCGTCGAGCGCGACGACGTAGGCCAGAATACGCGTTCGCGAGATGTGCCGCAGAAACTCATGACCCAGACCGACGCCACGCGCGGCGCCCTCGATCAGTCCGGGAATGTCGGCGATGACGAGCTCGCGACTATCCAGAAAGAGGACTCCCAGATTCGGGATCTTGGTCGTGAACGGATACGGCGCGACCGCGGGTCGTGCCGCGGTCAGCCTTCCGAGCAGGCTCGACTTGCCGGCGTTCGGTCGACCGACCAGGCCCACGTCCGCGATGAGTCGTAGCTCTATCTCAAGTTCGATCGAATCGCCCGGTTCGCCAGGCTGCGCGAAACGGGGGGTCTGATGCCGCGACGTCGCGAAGTGCGCGTTACCCTTGCCTCCGCGGCCACCGGACAGCAGCAGATAATCGGCCGAATCGACTGCGTCCCACAGCGTATCGCCGGTAGCTCGGTCGCGCACGACCGTCCCCGGAGGTACTTCGACCACGGCGGGCGCGCCGGCGCGTCCGCTGCGGTTGCGCCCCCGACCCGGTTGTCCGTTCTCACCGTGTATTTCGTGCGAACGCGCCAGATGGGCGAGCGTGCGCAGCGCGTCGTTCACCACGAACGAAACGTCACCGCCGCGTCCACCGTCGCCCCCATCGGGACCGCCTTTAGGACGATACTTCTCCCTGAGAAAAGAGATTGCGCCGGCTCCACCCGATCCTGATGAAGCGCGAACGGTTACTCGGTCTACGAATTCCTGCAAAAACCACAGCCTTCAGGGCCGGCGGTATCAGTTCTCCGACGGTGAGATCGAAATGTGACGCCGGCCCCTCCGCTCGTGAAAGACAACCGTACCGTTTGCCTTCGCGAAAAGCGTGTCGTCGCGTCCGATTCCGACATTCTCACCGGGATGAAACTGCGTCCCCCGCTGCCGCACCAGAATTGAACCCGCCGTGACGCGCTCGCCGCCAAAGCGTTTGACACCGAGTCGCTGCGCGTGTGAGTCGCGCCCGTTCTTGCTGCTGCCGCCACCCTTTTTATGAGCCATTCCAGTCTCCTCAATTCCTTTCTACACGAACCGTCACGTCAGCCGGTGCCTCTTGTGCGATCCGGACAAGGCCCGTGACCAGCACATCGGTTACGCCGCGCAACCACTGCCGGTCGGCGTCCCGATTCGCGACGCCGACGCTCAACCTGCCGCGCGTGGGGGCATCCGCGGTTACGCACAGATCGTTCGTGCGTTCGCGTTCCAGAAGCGCATCTACTGCGGCCCGGACGATCCCGGTAACCGCGGCGCACACCACGCTCACGCCGGCGTCGGTCGGCGCGTGCCCCTCCATCAGGAGAGACTCGACGCATCCGTCGGCCAGGCGGAGATCGACGCGGATCACCTATCCGGTGATCTCTTCGACCCTGATAACCGAGTACGGCTGTCGATGACCGGCGGTTCGCTTGTAGCGTTTTCGCCTCTTGTACTTGTGCACAATGACTTTGTCAGCGCGCACATGCTCCTCGACGACGGCCTTTACGCGCGCCCCCGACACGTACGGGTCACCGACCTTCACTTCATCGTCGGTCCGCAGCATCAGAACGGTGTCGTATTCGACGATCGACCCGGTATCGGAAGCGATCCGGTCGATCGTCAACGTCGACCCCTTCTCAGCCTTGTACTGACTACCCAGAATTTCTACCATGGCATACATCGGAGACCCTTCCATCACTTAGAGGTACTGTAAATAACACAATTATCGCAGACTGGTCAAGGAATCGATTCCCTATGTAGCCCCGGTCGCCAGGTAACGATCGATCTCCCGCGCCGCGCCGCGCCCCTCCTTGATGGCCCAGACGACCAGACTCTGGCCTCGCCGCGCATCACCGGCTGCGAACACCTTGTCGCGACTGGTCCGAAACGCATCGAAGTCGGCGGCGATATTGCTCCGTGGATCGGTCTTGAGCCCGATTCGTTCGATCACGTCGGGCTCGGGACCAAGAAAACCCATTGCAAGGAGCACCAGATCGGCTTTCCACTCCTCTTCTGACCCGGGCACTTCGGTAAAGGAGGGACGTTCACCCGGCTCCTTGGTCCAGCGCACGCGAACGGTCCGAACGCCGGTAACCGCCCCATTGCGCCCGCCGATGAACTCTTTCGTCAGTATCCCGTACTCACGGGGATCACGATCGAAGACCGCGTCGACCTCCTCGTGACCGTAGTCCTGCTTGAACAGCCGGGGGTAGGTCGGCCACGGAGAGTCGGCGTCGCGAGTGATCGACGGCTTGGGGAGCAACTCGAAGTTCACCAGCGACGCGCACCCGTGGCGCATGCTCGTCCCGATGCAGTCGTTTCCGGTGTCGCCACCGCCGATCACGATCACGTTCTTGCCGGCCGCAGAGATGAAGCCCGAAGATCCGTTGACACTCGCCCCGCCGGCAACCGGGAGCCGTCCCGAGTCGAGAAGCGTCTTCGTATTCGCGTGCAGGAACTCCATCGCGTAGTGGATGCCCGCAAGCTCGCGTCCTGGCGCAGGAAGATCGCGCGGCCTGGTGGCACCGCACGCAAGGAGCACCGCGCCGTACTCCCGAACCAGCTGCTCGGGGTCGATGTCGCGACCAACCCAGCTGTTCGGGCGGAACTCAATCCCTTCGGCCGCCATGATCGCGTTGCGCCGCTCGACCAGTTGCTTGTCGAGCTTCATGTTCGGAATACCGTACATCAGCAGGCCGCCGATTCGATCGTGGCGCTCAAAGACGGTCACCAGGTGCCCCGCCTTGTTCAGCTGGTCGGCGGCTGCAAGCCCGGCCGGTCCGCTGCCGACGATCGCTACGCGCCGGCCGGTCCGGTGGGCCGGCGGCCGTGGCTTCATCAACCCGCTCTCATACGCGCGGTCGATGATCGTCACTTCGTTGTCCTTGATCGTCACCGGAGGCTCGTTGATCCCGAGCACGCACGCGCTTTCGCACGGCGCAGGGCACACGCGTCCGGTGTACTCGGGGAAGTTGTTCGTCTTGAGCAGTCGCCAGAACGCTTCATCCCACTTCCCGCGATAGATCAGATCGTTCCACTCGGGAATCAGGTTATCGACCGGACACCCGAAGCTCGACTGGCAGAACGGTACGCCGCAGTCCATGCACCGCGCTCCCTGCTCCTGCCGCTCGGCTTCGTCCAGGTGTTCGTGAAACTCGTTGAAGTCGTGGATCCGCTCGGTCGGCGGTCGGTCGATGACTGTTTTCCGACGATGCTCCATGAATCCAGTGGGCTTACCCATGAACCGCCTCCCGTTGCGAATCGCGCTGCATCTCAAGCACCTTACGATACGCCGGTGATATCACCCTGTGGAACCGCAGAACCACGCGATCCCAGTCGTCGAGCACGCGCGCGGCGACATCGCTGCCCGTGTACGCGTGGTGAAGCCGAATGAGCTCGCGCACCTCTGCCTGCTCCTCACCGTCGTCGATGCGGCCGAGTTCGATCATCCCGGGGTTGATGCGCGTCTGGAAGTCTCCGACGGGGTCGAGCACGTACGCGATGCCGCCGCTCATACCGGCGCCGAAGTTGCGCCCGGTCGGACCAAGAATCACCGCACGTCCGCCGGTCATGTACTCGCACGCGTGATCACCGACGCCTTCGATGACGACTCGCGCTCCCGAGTTACGGACGCAGAAGCGCTCGGCGGCGGTTCCGCGGAAGAACCCGTGCCCTTCGATCGCGCCGTAGAGCGCGACGTTGCCAATGATGATATTCTCTTCCGCCTTGAACCTGCTCTTCCGGGGCGGGTACACGATCAGTGTTCCGCCCGACAGTCCCTTCCCGACATAGTCGTTCGCGTCTCCCTCGAGCTCGAGCGTGACCCCGTGAGCGAGCCACGCGCCGAAACTCTGTCCGGCCGAACCGGTGAACGCGACGTGAATCGTGTCATCGGGAAGCCCAGAAAGCCCGTAGCGCTTCGCGATCTCGTGGCTGAGCATCGTACCGGTCGTCCGATCGGTGTTCGTGATCGGCAGGTCGATTCGGACCGGTTCCTTCCGATCGATCGCCGGACTCGAGAGTCGAATCAACTCGCGATCGAGCACGTCGTCGATTCCGTGCTCCTGCCCGACGCAGCAGATCACCGGACCCGGCGTCTTCGCGACCGGCGGTGTGAGGACCGCAGACAGGTCGATCTGCCCGGCCTTCCAGTTACGCGCGCTCTCGTCGGGTTCGAGCATGTCGACGCGGCCGACCATCTCGTCGTACGTTCTGAAGCCGAGCTCGGCCATGATAGAGCGCAGATCCTCGGCGATGAACATCATGAAGTTCACGACGTGTTCGGGCTTACCGGTGAACTTCGCGCGTAGCGTCGCATCCTGCGTCGCTACGCCGACCGGACACGTGTTGTTCTGGCACTTGCGCATCATGATGCAGCCGACGGTGATCAGCGCGCTTGTGGCAAACCCGCACTCCTCGGCGCCGAGCATCGCGGCAATTGCGATATCGCGACCGGTCTTGATCTGCCCGTCGGTCTGCAGCACGACCCTGCTTCGCAGGTCGTTCATCACGAGCGTCTGGTGCGCCTCGGCCAGGCCGAGTTCCCACGGCAGCCCCGCGTGCTTGATGCCGGTCAGCGGGCTCGCGCCGGTGCCACCGTCGTGCCCCGAGATCAGGATGTGATCGGCGTGCGCCTTCGCAACGCCGGCGGCGACCGTTCCCACGCCAACTTCGCTCACCAGCTTCACGCTGATCCGGGCCTCCGGGTTCGCGTTCTTCAGGTCAAAGATCAGCTGCGCAAGGTCCTCGATCGAGTAGATGTCGTGGTGCGGCGGCGGGCTGATGAGCCCGACGCCGGGTGTGCTGAACCGGGTCTTCGCGATGATGTCGAAGACCTTGTGCCCGGGCAGCTCTCCGCCCTCCCCGGGTTTCGCGCCCTGAGCCATCTTGATCTGGAGTTCATCGGCGTTCGTCAGGTAGTCGATCGTCACGCCGAACCTGCCCGACGCGACCTGCTTGATCGCGCTGCGCCTCGATTCGCCGTCGGGGCCCGGGTGGTAGCGTTCGGGGAGCTCTCCCCCCTCTCCCGTGTTGCTCTTACCTCCGATCCGGTTCATCGCGATCGCGAGCGTCTCGTGAGCCTCCTGGCTTATGCTGCCAAAACTCATCGCGCCGGTTGCGAACCGCTTCACGATGCTCACTGCGGGTTCGACTTCGTCGATCGGAATCTGCGTGCCCGTTTTGAAGCGCAACAGCCCGCGCAGCGTCGACTGTTCGCGCGAACGGCGGTTCTGACGATCGGCAAACTCGCGGTAGCGGTTCGAATCGTTGAAGATCGTCGCCTGCTGAAGGAGTGCGATGCTTTCGGGGTCCCACATGTGCCGCTCACCGTCGAAACGCCAGTGGTAATCGCCGGGATTAGGCAGCTGGTGGTCGTCGCCGTTGTCCACCGCTGGGTACCCGAGCAGATGGCGTCGGTCTGCCTCTTCGGCAAGCAGCCTGAACCCAACGCCCTGGATGCGGCTTGCGGTGCCGGCGAAACAGAAATCGATCACTTCGTCGGTGAGCCCGACCGACTCGAAGATCTGCGCGCCCTTGTAGCTCTCGAGCGTGCTGATGCCCATCTTGCCGAACACCTTGCGCATCCCGTACGCGACCGCCTCGTGGTAGCGGGTAACGACCTCATCGTCGGAGAAACCCGAATCGATGTCGCCCGAATCGCGCAGACTCCAGATCGCCTCGTACGCGAGGTAGGGGTTGACCGCGTCGGCACCGTAACCGAC
>SKVA01000015.1 GCA_007129695.1 Spirochaetaceae bacterium
GAATCGACCCACTATGAGAGCGCAGAGCAGCAGCCCCTGTACGGCACCAAGCATCGCGAGGACAACCAGCGGAACCACACCGCATCATACCGGCCGGCGCAACCCGCGCCAACCGGCACCGTAGCCTCCGCGTCGAGATTCATTGATGAAGGGTCGGGAGGCGGCGGGCGTGGTTGGCACCGCGGCCTTCGGGCATGCGTCTCACGGCATGCCCGGCCAGATTGACCTTCGCTCCGGCCTACTCCAGCGGGGGCAGTGGTATGACCCCAAAGTCGTCGTACTCCGGCAACATCGTTCGGTCACCATCCACCCACCACGCGACGGGAGCGTTCTTGTAGAGCAGATCAGTACCCGGCTCGGGCGGCCCCTCCTTCACCTCCATGAAGATGAAGATGAACACGTCGTATGGTGTAGCGGCGTCCATATCGGTGTCGGTCGTGTCGATGTGAACCGTTGCGGTTCCGGCGGCGATGGTCTCGGCCTGTAAGGTCCCGTCGATAGGTGGGTTGGCCCACGGGCCGTCACCCTCGTCCCATATCCCCACAGCCAACAGCTTGCCATTCTGCGCCGCGGCGCCGGAGAGCGTCACGGTAAGCGTGCCCGTCGTCGGTACGTAATCGACCATCGCGTCGTATGCGAGGTCCACGTCCCGATCGCCGTCGATTGTGATGGACATCGGCAGGTCTGCGGTCGTCTTCATACCCTCCGGTAGCGGCTCTCCGGACTCTCCCATAATCATGACATAGAGGTCGTACGCCGCCCCACCGGTGCCTACCCATTCGTCTGCGGTGTACCCGTAACTCCCGTCTGAGTTCTTCAGGACAAAGGATGCCGATCCGTCCTCTATCTGCTGCGAACCGGCGGCTACTACGGTCTGCGGATCGTCCAGGTTCCATTCTCCGGCCCGGTACAGCCAGGCCCACAGGTGGTTTTCCTCACCCATAGCCCCCGACAGACTTACGGTTACCGTGCCATCGTCGGGCGATGGGTCGCCGCCGTTACCGCCGGTACCTGTGTCGGTCCCGGTATCTACACCGACACCGGGGCAACCGGCGAGAACGAGCGCGGCGACGCCGGCCACGGCCAAAAGAGTGTGCAAACGTTTCATAGGTCAACCTCCGAGCGTTTTGGTCGTTTCGTGACGAAACAAGCCCATGGTAGGCGACGTTCGGCAGGACGTCGTCCCAGAATGGAGAGTGGGACGTCACTAGGAGGATTCTGGGACGATCGATGGGCGAAGTCAGACCGCGCGGAGCGCGACGTGACCGCTTTGTGCGTACTCGTGGAGCCGAGGATCGGCCGTGACGAGCGCCCCGCCAAGGGTGCGGGCGGTCGCGACGATGATGCGGTCGACCGGGTCGCCGGGGAACGCGCCGGGAAGCCGGGCGCCATCGACGGCGACGTCGCCATCGATCGGGTGCACGACCAGCCCGGGCGTCGAAGTAGCGTCGCGAAGCCACGCGTCGATCGGCACGCTCAGCCTGATCCGACCGAGCCGCTCCATCGCGGCGATCTCCCAGAGCGACGCGGCGCTGACGTAGAGGAGTCCGGCTTCGGCGGCGTCCTCGAGCTCTCCGACGACCTGCGGTGACAGAACGGAGTCGCCGTCCATGAGCCAGACCCACACGTGCGTATCGAGAATCCGGATCGCCGCGACCGTGGCCCCCGCGGCTGTGCCGTCAGCGCTGCCGTTCATTGCCGAACCGCCACCGCGCGGGTAGCGGCGCGACGATGTCGATCGCCGCTTCTACCCGACCGCGAAGACGACCAAAGACCGGCGCAGGCTTCTCCCGGTCGACCGGGGTGAGCTGCGCGACCGGTCTGCCGCGCTTGGTGATGATCACGCGCTGGTGCGTGTCGTGGACCAGATCCATGAGCTGAAGACACTGCGCCTTGAACTTGCCGGCAGCAATCTCCATCAGCTCCCTCCCAGTTCGGATCCGGTCCAGCATGCACTCGCTCCGCATTCTGACCATGGTCATATTACCATGGTCATTAGGCTCTGTCAAGCTGTCTGCACCCGAAAATCTCACTTCGTCGTCGTCGCTGCCACCGGTTCTGATTCGGGCGTATATTTGGAAGAGGCGGTCGGCGACCGCGACGAAACCCGAACTGGAGGACACATGCGACGATCGATGAATGCTATACGGCTGCTCGCAGCGATAGCGCTGGTTTCGGCGCTCGGATCGTGCGCGCTGTTCACCGGTAGGACCCCTGACGCCGACGATCAGCCTTCCGACGCCCCACCCGCGGCGGACGTGCCCGACCGTGATACGGCCGACCGGCCGGATGACGGGACCGACGCCGTCGCAATCGTCCCTGGAGACACCACCGAACCGTCGGTCCCGGATCCCCGGCCATCGGTCGAACGGGACTGGCGCGTATTGGACGCGGGTACGAACAGCGCGGTTCGGATCCCGGTCGCCCGAGCGGTGCACGACGCGACGGTGTGGACCGAGGTGTGGGCCGCGATCCACGCGAACAGGGTCGATCCACCCGCGCTCCCGAGCGTCGACTTCCGGTCGGAGAGCGTGATCGTTCTGCTCCTCGGCGAGCGTCGCACGGGCGGGTACGAAGTCGGGATCGACGCCGTCACGCCGATCGGCGGCGCGCACTCACCGCAGGCGGTCGACGTAACGGTTCGCGTGATCGCACCGGGACCTGGCGACATGGTCACGCAGGCACTGACGTCTCCATACGAGCTGTCGGCGATCCCGTTCGCGTCTGCGCGGGTGACCTTTGTCGGAGACGACGTCGAGGATGGGTTCGAGGGCGACTGAGCCCCCGCCCGGACGTCGAGCCGACGGCGGCCGTCGCAAGCGGCGGGAGGCTATGGGCCGGCCGGTCCGGTCCTACCGGCGCCGGTCGACTACCGCAGCTGGGCCAGGTACTCCCTCAGCTTGGACACGACACCGGCGAACTCGTCGCGCTTTGCCCGCTCCTTCGTGACCACGTCCTCGGACGCGTTCGACAGAAAGCCGGGGTTCGCGAGCTTGCGTTCGGTTTGCGAAAGGAGTGCCTCGGTCTTCGTGAGGTTCTTCTCGATCTTCGCGATCTCAGCGTCGGCGTCGATCGCATCGCGGACGATCACAAAGACGCGAAATCCGTTGCCGACGAGCGTGACGCTCCCGGCGGTGTCGGACACGGCGGTCTCGAACCCGGTCTTCTCGGCGGTCGTCAGGAGCTCGATCAGCTCACGATGGCCGGCAAGGAAACCGGTGTACGCGAAGCCGGGCTCGCACTCGACAGTGAAGCGGACGCGCTGCGACGGAGGGATCGTGAACTCGCTCCGAAGCGTCCGTACGAGCCGGATCAGCTCCTGCACCGCGGCGAACCCGGCCGCGACCTCGGGGGCCTCGCGCGCCGGGTCGGCTGCCGGATACGGCGCGACGATGATCGCGTCGGCGCGGTCGGCCTCGGGGATCTCGGGCAGCCTCTGATAGATCTCTTCGGTGATGAAGCTCATGAACGGATGGAGCAGGCGCAGGCTCTCTTCAAGGACGCGCACGAGCAGCGTTACCGCGCGGTCCTTGCGTGAATCGTCGTCCGAGTAGAGCCCGAGCTTGCTCGCCTCGATATACCAGTCGCAGAAGTCGTTCCAGAAGAACTCGTACGACAGCTGCGCCGCATCGTTGAGGCGGTACGCCGCCATCGCGGCATCGACGCCCTTCACGGTTTCGTTGAGCCGATGGAAAATCCACCGGTCGACCGGCTCCAGGTCTATCGACGAGAGCGGCAGCAGCGTGCGACCGTCCAGGTTCATCAGCAGGTAGCGCGCGGCGTTCCAGATCTTGTTGCCGAAGCGACTGCCGAGCCCGAAGGTCCCCTTGTCGATCAGCACGTCCTGACCCTGCGCGGCCATGAACGCGAGCGTGAACTTCAGCGCGTCGGCGCCGTACTCCTCGACGATTTCGAGCGGGTCGACCCCGTTGCCGAGGCTCTTGCTCATCTTGCGGCCCTGGATGTCGCGCACGAGGCTCGTCATGTAGATGTCGCGGAACGGTGCCTTGCCGGTGAAGTGCATCCCCGCCATGATCATCCGCGCGACCCAGAAGAAGATGATGTCGTACGCAGTCACGAGCGCGGTCGTCGGGTAGAACTTCGCGAGGTCTTCGGTCTGTTCGGGCCAGCCCATCACGGTGAACGGCCAGAGCCAGCTACTGAACCACGTATCGAGCACGTCCGTGTCCTGCCGCCACTGCCCGCCGTTCTCAACGAGCTCCTCGGGCACGGGGTCTTCGCGCAGACAGCGCACCTCACCGGTCGCGTCGTTGTACCAGACCGGGATCCGGTGCCCCCACCACAGCTGCCGGCTGATGCACCAGTCCCTGATCCCCTCGAGCCAGTTCCGGTACGTGTTCTCCCACCGCCGGGGATAGAAGACGACGTCACCCGACTGCCACGCGGCGAGCGCCTCCTGTGCGAGCGGCTTCATCCGCACGAACCACTGCTCCGACAGGTACGGTTCGATCGCGACTCCGGTCCGGTAGCAGTGACCCACCTGGTGCACGTGCTCCTCGTCGCGCACGAAGGCTCCACACGCCTTGAGATCGGCAACGACCCGCTTGCGCGCGTCGGCGGTCGACAGGCCCCGGTACTGCTCAGGCACATTGTCGTTGAGCCGGCCATCCTTGTTCAGGATGTTGATGATCTCCAGGTCGTGACGCTTGCCGATTTCGTAGTCATTCGGGTCGTGAGCGGGCGTGATCTTGACCGCGCCGGTGCCGAACTCGCGATCGACGTACTCGTCGGCTATGACCGGGATAACCCGGTCGGTGAGCGGCAGCCGAACGCTCTTTCCGACGTACGAGCTGTAGCGTTCGTCGTCGGGGTGCACCGCGACCGCCGTGTCGCCGAGCATCGTCTCCGGCCGCGTCGTCGCGACGCGGATCGCGCCCGACCCATCCTCGAGCGGGTAGTCGATGTGCGTGAGTCGGCCGGTCACTTCCTTGAACTCGACTTCGTCGTCGCTGACGGCCGACTGCGCGCCGACCGACCAGTTGACCATGTAGAGCCCGCGATAGACGAGGCCCTCTTCGTAGAGCGACACGAACACGTCGCGCACCGCGGTCGACAGCCCGTCGTCGAGAGTGAACCGTTCACGGCTCCAATCGCAGCTCGACCCGATCTTCTTCAACTGCTTCACGATCGTCTTGCGGTGATCGTTCGCGACCTTCCACGTTCGTTCGATGAACGCGTCGCGCCCGATGTCCTCGCGCGAAACGCCTTCGTCGGCGAGCATCCGTTCGACCACGCTCTGCGTCGCGATGCCCGCGTGATCGGTCCCGGGGACCCAGAGCGCGCTGCGCCCGCGCATCCGCTGATAGCGGACGATCAGATCCTGAAGGCTGTTGTTCAGTCCGTGGCCCAGGTGCAGGACGCCGGTGACGTTCGGTGGCGGGATGACGACGACGAACGGTTCGCCCCCGTCGCGGGGTGAGAAGTACCCCCCCGTCTGCCACATCTCGTAGATCCGGTCTTCGAACTCGTTCGGGTCAAAGCTCTTCGCGAGCTCCACAGCCTGCATGGTTCCTCCTGACGATGTAGAGAGGCTACTGAAGCGCGCCCTTCCCGTCTACCGTCGCGCCGTTTCGCCGCGCACCGAATTGCCCGCGCGTGCGATCCGCGTTACAATGCCGCGTCGGAGGGTTCATGGTGCCAAGCATGACAGGTACGTACGACCGGATTCGCCGCGAAGCGTACGACGCGAACATGGCGATCTACCGATCGGGGCTCATCGTCCTGACGTGGGGCAACGCGAGCGCCGCCCACCACGACGCCGGCGTCTTCGCGATCAAGCCGAGCGGCGTCTCCTACGATGAGCTCACCCCCGAATCGATGGTGATCGTCGGCATACGGTCGGGCGACGTCGTCGACGGATCCTTGCGGCCATCGTCCGATACCGCGACGCACCAACGCATCTTCGCAGCGTTCGCGTCGGTGCGCGGGATCGTGCACACGCACTCGCCGTTCGCGACCAGCTGGGCGCAGGCGGCAAAGCCTGTTCCGTGCCTGGGAACGACACACGCCGACCACTTCGCCGCAGCGGTCCCGGTGACGCGCCACCCGACCGCGCAGGAGATCGACGACGGTTACGAGGCGGCGACCGGCGACATCATCGTCGAGCACTTCCGCGAGCACGGAA
>SKVA01000164.1 GCA_007129695.1 Spirochaetaceae bacterium
ATGACGCGCACGCTCGCCGCGGAGTGGGCGTCCGAAGGGATCCGCGTCAACAGCATCAGTCCCGGGTACACGCGCACGCTCCTGGTGGAGCGGCTGCTGGAAACGCCCGAAGGCAAGTCGATGCTGTCCGACTGGCTCCCGCGAATCCCGCTCGGCCGGATGGCAAACCCCGACGATCTTCAGGGCGCGATCGTCTATCTGGCCGCGGAGGTGTCCGACTACATGACCGGCGCCGACCTCCTCATCGACGGCGGCTACTGCTGCTGGTAGACCTGCACGACGGCGGTTCGGTCTGACGACACGTCCACGGCTGTCGGGGTATGCTGCCCGGTATGGACTACTCGATCGACTTCGATGCGAAGGCAGGCTTCATCTGCGACATGGACGGCGTCGTCTACCATGGAAACCGGCTCCTTCCCGGCGCCCAGGCCTTTGTTCAGTGGCTGCAGGATCGCGACAAGCGCTACCTCTTCCTGACCAACTCGTCGGAGAGGAGCCCGCGTGAGCTCCATCAGAAGCTCGTGCGGATGGGCATCGATGTCGAAGAAAGCCACTTCTACACGAGCGCGCTCGCGACCGCCGAGTTCCTCGCCGCGCAGGCCGAGGGGTGCAGCGCGTACGTGATCGGCGAGGCCGGCCTGATCAACGCGCTGTACAACGCTGGTATAAGCATGAACGACGTCAACCCGGAGTACGTCGTCGTCGGAGAGAGCCCTTCGTACAGCTACGCGAGAATCGAAAAGGCCGTGCAACTCGTTCGTGCAGGCGCGCGTCTGGTGGGCACGAACCCCGACCTCACCGGACCGGGCGAGCACGGAGTCGTTCCTGCGTGCGGAAGCCTGATCGCGCCGATCGAACTGGCTACCGAGAGCAAGGCGTACTTCGCCGGCAAACCGAACCCGCTGATGATGCGCCAGGCAATCAAGCGTCTTGGTTGTCGTCGCGAGGAGTCGGTCATTATCGGCGACCGGATGGACACCGACATTGTCGCGGGCGTCGAGTCAGAGATCGACACCGTGCTCGTACTGAGTGGCGTAACGAGCCGGGACGATCTGCACAGTTTTGCGTATCGCCCCCGGATGATCCTGGACGGTGTTGGTGATATCTGCTCAGCGCCGCAATCCCCTTGAGAACGGGTCGGAACCCTGTTCAGCGTGGCACCCACACGGAAACGGAGCCGGCGTTGCAGCGGAACTCACCCCATCCGCTGTCGTCGGTTGTGACGAGGTCGGCGATGTGCTCGGTGCAGTCGGTGTAGGTGGTGTTGGGAACCGCCTGCATCCGCTTGGTGCCGTCGTCGCCGCTGCTCAGGATCACGGCCATGCCGCCCGGGGCTGCTTCTGATCCCAGACGGGTCCAGCCGATGCAGGTGGCGTGGTCAAGGTAGTCGTACTGATCGCCGTAGGAACTGGTCTTGCGCGCGTGGAGAAACCGGTCGATGAGCCAGCGGTGGCTCTCCATCCAGATTTCGTGCTCATTGCCATCGCTGCCGCGGTCGGTGTAATGGGCGCCGTAGTAGTCGGCGGCGAATACACACGGGTACCCATCGCGCCGCAGCAGGATCAGCGCGTACGCCAGCGGTTTGAACCACCCCTCAACCACGGATTCCAGCGACTGAAGCGGCTGCGAGTCGTGGTTGCTCACCAGCGTGACCGCCAGTGAGGGATGTTCAGCGACGAGCGTGCTGTCAAAGATGGAACGCAGATCATAGTCTGTACCCTGGCGGCTTGCAGCGGCGAAGTTGTAGTGCAGTACCACGTCGAACAGCATCATGTTGCCTTCGGTGACGGTGATGAAGTGCTCCAACGCGTCGCTCTCACCCGACCAGTACTCTCCGACGGCAAAGAGATCGCGCCCGGTATGCTGGCGGACATGGTTCAGCCACTCGAGGAAGAAGCTCGACCTCACGTGCTTGACCGCATCAAAGCGAAAGCCGTCAACCCCGGTGGTGTCCATCAGCCACTCGCCCCAGTAGAATAGCTCCTTCTGTACGTCGGGATCACTGATGTCCAGGTTGCACCCCATCAGGTAGTCGAAGTTGCCCTTCTCAAGGGCGACGCTATCGTCGAATGACTTGCCTTCGAACAGGTAGACTGCGTCGGTCTCACCGTCATAGGCGTTATGGTCGGCGGCGTTGAAATGCCACCAGTGCCACTGAAGCTGTGAGTGCGTGCCCTTGCGTCCGGGAAACGCGAAGTGCGTCCACGCCTTGATGAGCTGCTCTTCGCCGATCGGCCGGTTCCGGTTCTCAGGGTCATAGGGTGTGGCGCGAAACTCCTCTTCACCGTCGGCTCCGACCTTGTGGTTGAACACGATGTCGGCGTACACGTGGATGCCGGCTTCCTGCGCGCGACGAACCGCGGTGAGGTACTCCGTACGCGTGCCGTACTTGGTGCGAACGGAGCCCTTCTGGTCAAACTCGCCGAGATCAAACAAGTCGTAGACGCCGTACCCGACGTCGTATCCGCCACCGGCTCCTTTGCACGCAGGCGGCAACCAGACACCGGTCACGCCGGCGGCAGCGAGCTCTTGGGCATGTTCGGCCAACTGGCGCCACAGCGCACCGTCTGCCGGAGTGTACCAGTGAAAATACTGCATCATCACTCCGTTGTACTCGACCACGCTGCCCCCTCTACCGACCCTGCACAACGGTCTACTGCGCTCCTGCGCAGGCCCCTGAATCGTACGGCACCTTACACCGCCGCACAAGAGGGGCGTCTGATCTGGAGGGCGCTGAGGCCTTCGAGCCTCCCGGGTCGCCCGCGACAGTTCTGTGCTAAGTTTTGGCACCTTGTTGATGGCGCGCCGGCCGGAGATCGGCTATCGTACCTGAGATGAGTACCAAATCTGCCGATGGGCCGCCGCTCGTGATCGTGATCGGCCGGGGTCACTCGGGTACCCGCGCGCTCTCGCGCACGCTCAGCGAGAGCGGCGTCTTCATGGGCGCGACGCTGAACGCGTCGTACGATCTGGTTCCGGCCACCGAACTCTACGACGCGTGCCGGTTCATGGCGCGCCACGTCGTGCATCGTGGCGGTGTCTCGTGGGATTTCTCCCGACTTGAGTCGATGCCGATCGATCCTGAGTTCGAGCGTCTGGTGCGCTCGTACGCGAAGTCGGTGCTCGACCATACCGACGGTCCCCGCGGCTGGAAGCTTCCGGAGACGACGCTCATCCTGCCGTGGATCGCGCGTCTCTTTCCCCACGCCTGGTATTTCTCGTGGGTACGCGACCCGCGCGACTCGATCATCGGCGCGCACCTCACCGACGATCTTGCCGACTTTGGTGTGCCATACGACCAGACCGAAGACGAGCGCGAGCGGCGCGCGGTCAGCTGGAAGTACCAGCGAGAGATCGTCACCGCCACACCACGGCCCGCACGCTGGGCCGAGGTGCGCTTCGAAGACTTCGTGCTCGATCAGGAGCCGACTCTTGCGCGACTGGAGCAGTTCCTGGGCATCCCGCTCGCTCGAATCGAGGTACGCCGCGACTCGATCGGCAGGTGGCGGACCGACACACTGCGCCATGACTTCCCGTTCTTCGAGACCGATCTGACTGCGCTCGGGTACCGGACCTGATCGCCGGCGACTCGTCCCTGGCGCGAAGGACCGAAGCGCAGAAGCCCGACCCTCAACCGACTTCGTCGGCCTCGGCTCGATGAGGCCGAGGACTCGCCGTGGAGCGGCTGCCCCCCGTTCCGCGCTTGAGACGCGTGGACGCGCTCCTCGGCCGCTGCCGGATCGTTGTGCAAAATATCTTTAAGATATACAATAAATCTGGAGTCTAAAATAATGAGACACAAACGCGCCGTCAGTCTGCGGTTCAGTCTGAGTACCGCGATGACCGCGATGGTTCTGGTCACCACCCTTATCATGGGAACCGCGGCGTTTGTGAACGCGCGCAGTCGCATGCGCGAGGACCTCAACGTTAAGATCCAGCTACTGGCCACGTCGATCGCGGCGGGAATCTCGGCCCGGGAGCACAGCGAACTATCCGATCCCGCCCAGATGGAGGGGGAGGTCTACCGGGAGATCAAGCGTCGATTCCTTCGGATCATCGATCAGGAACCGCGGATCGGGTACATCTACAGCTTCCGACGGCTTACGAATGGAGACCTCGTGTTCGTCTTGGATTCGGGGGAGGAAGCCGACGACCAGAGCCCGATCGGGATGGTGTACGACGAGGACTTTCCTACGCTGACCCGGGCGTTCGAGCCGCCCTACCAGGCTCACGTAGATCCAGAGATCACCGAGGACGAGTACGGCACGTGGCTTTCGGCGTACGCGCCGATCCTCTGGCCCGATGGAAGCCTGGAGGGGGTGCTGGGGGTCGACATGATCGCCTCCGACATCATCGCGCAGGAACGGCAGCTCCTGCTGGTGATGGGGCTGATCACCCTGGGAGTGTCGCTGCTCGGTATCGCGGGCGGAGCCCGACTGAGCCGACGCATCGTCGAGCCTTTGAGCACACTCGCCGACGACATGGGCCAGATTCGTAACCTCCAGCTGAACGAGACCCGGCTTGGTACGTCGAACATCGTCGAGGTCCAGACCATGGAGACCGCGCTGTCGAACATGAAGAAGGGCCTGCGTTCGTTCAAGCGGTACGTCCCGTCGGACGTCGTGGCTCAGCTGATGAACCGGGAGACCGAGGCGCGGCTGGGGACCGAGATCCACTCGATCACGAGCTTCTTCTCCGACCTGGAGAACTTCACGACCGTGTCCGAGAAGCTCGGCCCCGACCTGGTGACAAAGCTCCTGGGGCCCTATCTCCAGATGCTGACCGAGCACCTCCAGAGCCGAGGCGCGACGGTGGACAAGTTCATCGGCGACGCGGTGGTCGCGTTCTGGGGCGCTCCACACCCCGTACCCGATCACCCGTTCATCGCGTGCACCGCCGCGCTGGACGCGAACGAGATGCTCTCGATGCTGAACAAGAGCTGGTCGGAGCTCGACATCCCGCCGCTGTCGACCCGGATCGGGATGAACACCGGCGACGCGCTGGTCGGTAACATCGGGTTCGAGGAGCGACTGTCGTACACCGCCTTGGGCGACACGATGAACCTGGCCGCGCGGCTCGAGAGCCTCAACAAGCTCTACGGCACCCGGATCCTGGTGGGCGAGTCGACCTTCCGCGCCGTGACTCCGCGGATCGCGGGACGATTCGTCGACAAGGTAGCGGTGAAGGGAAAGACCGTCGGAACCGAGCTCTACGAGATCTTCCGGGAGACCGACCTGCCCCGAGAGTGGGACCGCTTCCTATCCGCGTACACCCCCGCGCTCGAGTTCTACCGGGCGGGCGACTTCGCGAAGGCCGTGACCGGCTTCGAGCGCGCGCTGTCGATTCTGCCCGGTGACGGTCCGGTCAAAGTCCTGCTCGGACGCTCGAGGCGGTATCTGGCCAACCCGCCCGAGCCGCTGTCGGGCTGGTCGGGCGTGACGGTTCTGCAGGACAAGTAGGCGCTACGCGCGGCCGCTGACTCTACGCCGATCGGGGGCGTTTCGCGATCAGCGCGTAGAATCCGACCAGTTTCAGGAGCTCATCGATGACCCAGATCGACGCGGTTACGCCGACGATCAGGAGCCAGTCGCCCAGGTCCAACGCGACCGTATCGAAGATCGCGTGGCCGAACGCGGTCTGCACTGCCAGTACCTGCAGAACAATCGCGGCGCCGACGCCGGCGAGCAGCGCACGGTTGGAGAGGAGCCCGACGCTGAACACTGAGTTGCGGCTCGATCGTGCGTTGAACGCCTGGAACCACTGGAAACCGGCGAGCGTCGTGAACGCGATCGTTCGAGCGTGCTCGACCGTCGTCTCGCCGAGTTCAAAGAGGAAGAGGAGGATCGTCCCGGCGGTCATCACGCACGCCATGATCGCCAGGCGTACCAGGAGCTCCCGGGAGAGAACCGGCGAGCGCGGGTCGCGCGGCGGATGCTGGAGCACGTCGCGGTGGCGCGGCTCGACGCCGAGCGGAATCGTGCACGCGCCGTCGGTCACGAGGTTGATCCACAGGATCATGATCGCGGTCAACGGGAGCGGCAGTCCCAGGATCAGACCGACCGCGAGCGTCAGGATTTCGCCCAGGTTGGTCGCGAGCAGGAAGAAGATCGTCCGCTGCAGGTTGCTGAAGATCCCGCGCCCTTC
>SKVA01000361.1 GCA_007129695.1 Spirochaetaceae bacterium
CGCGATCCGTCGCGCGTCTAAGACGATGGAGCCGAAGCAGCTGACCGCGCATTTGAAGGATGCCATGGTCGGGTACTTCAGCGGATTCGACTCATCGTCGGTGCGTCGCATCAACGACACGTACAACCTGATGCAGACCTTTCTCGCGTTCGCGAAGTTCGACTTCTACTTTGTGCTGCGGAAGTTCGACGCGGGAATCCAGGAAGGCAATCTTACCTACACGCCTCGATTCGACGCGATAAACGCGGAGTATGTCAGCGATGATATCAAGGACTTCCTGGAAGTGCTGCTGCCGCTCGACAAGGATGCCGAATGGGGTCCTGTGTTCGATGCGCTCAAGGAGTACAAGGGGGTCGATGTAGTCGACCGCGAAGCGTGGAAGAAAGCGCTCGCGGTGCTCACGAACATCGGCCGTTCGGGCGTGCTGACCAAGATCGTCCAGCACGTCGACCAGAACCCCCAGTACCGGCCCGAGTCCCGCGTCTTCCGGACTCAGATCGTAGAGGGCTACCTGAACCTGTTGAAGACGCAGGTTGAAGCGTCGATTCAGAGGCTTGCGAAAGAGCGGCGAACGCAGAAGAAAGATCAGCTACTGATGGCCGTGTTCGGTACGACGGCGATTCAGCGATCGAAGCACTACACCGAAGCGACGAACATGCTGTTCACGAAGCGCAATCTGGCTGGATTTCTGCACATCGATGCGGTCAACTTCCTGAAGGCGTTTCTGGTGGACTACTTCAAAGGCGAGGTCCGCAAGGTCGTCAGCGACATCCTGATCGTCCGGGGCGAATGGTCGGACGCGGTCCTGTCCAAGCAGCTGTCCGATGCGTACTACAGCGCGATGAACGTCGCTCAGGCGGTCTCCGAGTTCGACGATTCGCTCGGCGAAGAGGGCGAGCTGGGGATGAAGCTGAAGAAGGCGTCGGGGCGGGTTGTCGAGCGCGACCCGGCGTCGGCCAAACTCCTGCGGCAACTGCTGCAGGAGATCAACGAGAGGGCGTTGATGATGATCAACGAGTCGGCGCAGAACCTCATCGTGATAGGCAAGGTAACCAAGACGCTGATCGAGGATCTTTCGCGCGAGCGTCCGGAGTTACTCCTGAACTGGAAGGATCTTCAAGGATACTCCGAGCAGCCGCTCGCGCCCCAGCTCACCACGATCTACAAGCGGATCTACTACTTCGTGCAGCTCATGCAGATGCACGTGCCGACTCAGGCGCAACGGTCGTGAGTACACCCTCGATCTCCAGCAGGCTACGCTTGATGGAGCGGCCGCGTTCGGCGTCGACCCCACGCAGCGCGTAGTTGCCCAGTCCGCCGCCAGACGGAAGCACGCGGTGGCACGGCACGATGATCGCGACCGGGTTGACCGCTACCGCATTACCCACCGCACGCGCGGCGTCGCGCCTGCCGATTTTCTGCGCGATCTCACCGTAGGTCGTCGTCTCTCCGTAAGGGATCTTGAGCAGCCTGCTCCAGACTGCCTTCTGGAAGCTCGTCCCGTCCATGTTGAGCTCAAGACCAAACTCGGTGCGCTCTCCGCGGAAGTACTGCTCGATCTGGTACTCGAGCTCTCCGCAGGCGTACTTGTTCTCGTGGATCTCGATGTCGTCGGGTACGCGCGTCGGCGCTGCGAAGCCGAGCCATACGACCCTTCCGATCTTGTCGACGATGCCGCAGAGCCGACCAACCGGAGACGTGAACGAGTGCTGGTATCCGATCCGCCTTTGTGCCGTAGTCATTCCCATTGGCCCCTTCGAACACCGAGTGTAGCAGCAAATCGCATCGCTGGCCAAGCGGTTACCGCTCCCAGTAGCGTCGATGCGGTCACTACCACGATGGCTGACCCTATCGATGGAGTAATGGCAGTTTCCACAGCCGTGTTCATCACGGCGAGCTGCGGTGGCGTGGCGATGAGGTGTGCCCACTCGAACGGAAGCAGCGCCTCGGCCGGGATCGACTGGGCGTTCGCGATCGCGACGATGGCGAGCCCGCCGACCGCTCCGAACGCCGATGCGACCGCTGCGACGTACGCTCCTACGAAGAGAGCGACCGTTTTGACCGTTTTGGGCGCGAACCCCCACGATGTCAGCAGTCGGTAGATCGACTCGGTGCGCTGCGCGAACACGAGCTGTCCCGGGATCAGCACCGCAACCGCCATCGCGGCGATCGCGGCGATCAGAACGGCGATCCGACGCCGGACGGGGCCGATCGTGGCCGCCGCACGCGCGGCGGAGCCGGTCGATACCAGTTGCGGCGCGATCGCGGCCGCGCGGTCGGGAGTGAGCGCTCCGCGAGCCCCGTAGACTCGAAGCGTGACGTCTCCGTCGAGCCTAGCCGGTTGATGTACGATCACCTCGATTGCGTCGGTCGATGAAGGCACGACGCTGCGCACGCGCACGAACAGCGGCTCGCCGTCCGCACCGGTCAGCCGGGCGACCCGTCCGACAAGCGCTGCAAACCGGTCGTCACGTGCGACGATTACCGCGTCTCGGACCCGGACATCGTTGGGGCCGGCTATCCGCCGGTACGCGGCTTCGGCGCTCAGATCCGTGTAGGTCAGCAGCGACAGAACAAGCTGATCGTTAACATCGAGCGTGCCGATCTCCTGCACGACGACCGAAACGACCGTGTCGTCGGATCGCGAGTCAACGATGCGGATCGCGACTTCCGCGTCCAGGACCGCGGTGTATTCGCCGGCGGACGCCGTGCGGTGCATCTCTACCAAACCGTCGTGCAGCGACGTCGCGATCGCTCCCGACACCGTCGCGGTCGCGGCAACGAGCGCGAGTCCGGTCACCATCGACCCGAGCGACTTGCGGTGGTCGGCGACGAGCCTAAGCGCGAGCTTGGCGATCCTCACTCTCCGACCTCGCGCAGCAACTGCACAAGCGGCCTGTTCAACTCACGACGGACGATCAGAAACGCGATCAGTGGTGGCATCGCCGCCACGACCAGCAACGTGCGCCGCACGACGCCGGGCTGCGATTCGATCCCGATCGAAAGCGCGGCCACGATCGCGATGAGCCCGATCGCGACGGCCGCCGCCAGTCCGACGATCGTCATCAGCCGCGCGAACACCCCGATGAGCGTAACGGGCCGAAGCCCGATAGTCGACATCACCAGCACGTCGGCGACACGCCCGCGGACCGACAGCACCGTGATCCCGATCACCGTGAGCGCCGCAACGATCAGGACCAGAAGCCTCTCCGCGTTCGATGTACTTCGCGTTGCCAGGTAGAGCGCGACACCGGCCTGTTCGGGCCACGGAGTTATCGCCAGGTGCGGTGAGGCGTCCCCCAGGTAGTCGGCGAGGTCGATCGCAACGCCGAACGGATTGCCGGTGGCAGAGTAGAGCGCGAGTTCGTTCGCGATCTGCGGCGGGGCTTCGTCTGTGTCGCCGGAGAGCACGCCGCGGATCCAGTCGATGTCCAGCCAGATCGGTCCCGGAATCGGGTAGACCGCGATGATCGCGCTCGGCGGAACGCGAGCGAACACGACCCGATCGTCGGTAGGCTGGTAGGCGATCGCGACGTTCGCGGCGTCGGATATCGGGGCGGTGATGCCGCGTGCAATCGAATCGTCGCGCGCGATCGCGATGAACTCGACTGCCGCCATCCCGACTCCGGCCACGCCTCTGATCCTGGGTACGACCGTGAACCCGAGCGTTACCGCGGCGTCGGACACGACCGCCACGTCGTCGGGATGCAGCCACGCGAGCGGCTCGTGCGGGCGGTGCGCCAGGTGCGGGCTGTCGATCTGTTCGGCGCTCGTGACCGGCCGTCGGACCGTCGCGGTCCCATACCGGCGGGTGAGGTTCGATTCAAGCGCGGCGTTGCGTCGGGCGCTCGCTTCGGAGTACCCGAGCGCTACCAATCCGGCCGAAGCGCAGACGGCGAGAAGCAGGACCGTCTGCATCCGGTCTGCGGCGAGCATGCCGAACGCCAGGCGCCACAGCTTCGCCGACGTCACTGGTCGGTCCGGCCGTCGCGCAGTACGACTCGCTCGTGCGCGGTTTCGGCGACCAGCGGGTCGTGCGTTGCGACGATGACGACGCGCAGCGGGTCGCTCGCGATGCTTCGAAGCAGGTCGGCCACGACGCGCGAGTTCTCCCGGTCAAGGTGCGCGGTCGGCTCGTCGGCGACCAGAACCGGATTGCCGACCGCGATCGCACGCGCGAGAGCGGCGCGCGCGCGCTGCCCGCTCGACAGGTCTGCCGGCCTGCGGTGTGCGATCTCGGACACGTTCAGATACTCCAGGGTCTCCTTGATCCGGGCGTCGATGACCGGCTCGGCCAGCTGCTTGCGCGACAGCGCAAGGCTCAGGTTCTCGTACACCGACAGCACCGGAATCAGGTTCCGGCTCGGGAAGAGGTAACTGATGTGCGCCGCGCGGATCTCCGCCTGTTCGACGGTGCTGAGCGATCCGAGCTCGGTTCCGCCGACGCGGACCTCGCCCGAGTCGGCGTAGTCCATCGCGGCGATCAGTGCCAGGAGCGTGCTCTTGCCCGATCCCGACGGCCCTGTGACGGCGGTCATTGATCCGCCGACGAACGCGTGCGTGAAGTCTACGAGCGCGTGTATCTTCTCCTTGCCGTCGGGGTAGCTGCGAGACAACCGGGCGCAATCGACGAGCACGGTTGCGTCGGTCATGGCGTCCTGAACTCCTCAATCATCTGTTCGGTCCGGCGCGGAACGTCGGCCAGTATACACACGGCCAGATCGGAGTATCGTTCAGAAATCACGTGGCCGGTTCGATGGATCAGAGCGGCCAGATCGTATCGACTGTGCGGCAGCTCGACCTCGATGCGCGAATACGTAGACGCGACCGTTTTCGTGATCGCCACCCTCAGCGTGTCGAGCCCTTCGCCGGTCACCGCGCTGACTTCGATTCCATCAGGGAAGTCGATCCCGACGTCGCGCCGTGCGGCGTTCGTCAGCCGGTCGATCTTGTTCAGCACCGTAATCGTCGGCTTGGAGTTCGACCCGATCTCATCGAGCACCGCGTGCGTTGTGACCGCGTGGGCACGAGCCGACGGGTCCGACGCGTCGATCACGTGGATCAGGAAGGCGGCGTAGAGCGTCTCCTCGAGCGTGCTTCGAAACGCGTCTACCAGACCGTGCGGGAGGCGCCGGATGAAGCCGACGGTGTCGGTCAGGAGCACCTCCTGGCCCCCTTCAAGCTCGAGTCGCCGCGTTGCCGGGTCGAGCGTCGCGAAGAGCTTGTCCGCGACCAGGACGTCGCTACCGGTCAGCGCGCGCAGCAGGCAGCTCTTGCCCGCGTTCGTGTACCCGACGATCGATCCGGTGGGAACCGGGAGCTTTTCGCGCTGGTGGCGCATAGTCGATCGCTGGGAGCCGACGTCGAGCAGTTCGCGCTTGACCGTCGCGATCCGCTGCTGGATCGTCCTTCGGTCGACTTCGAGCTGCGTCTCACCCTCACCACGCGTACCGCGTCGACCGCCGCGCTGGCGCGAAAGGTGCGACCACGCGCTGGTCAACCGTGGAAGGTTGTACTCCATCCGTGCGAGCTCGACCTGCAGGTGCGCTTCTCTGGTGTGCGCGCGTTCGGCGAAGATCTCCAGGATGATGCCCTGACGGTCGGTCACCGAGCGTTCGCACAGCTTTTCCCAGTTGCGCTGTTGTGACGGCGACAGTTCCTGGTCGAAGACGATCACGTCGGCTCCGACGTCGGCCGCTCGCGCGGCGATCTCCTGCGCCTTGCCGCTGCCCAGATAGTAGCGCGACGTGACTTCGCGCACCGGCGCTAACTCCTGCCCGACCGTTTCCAGTCCGAGCGTCTCGGTCAGTGCGCGCAGCTCCGCCAGCAGCGCTGAAGCTTCCACCGATGAGTCGCCGGCCATCGGTACTCCGACCAGGTACGCGCGCTCTTCGGGCCCTTGATATTCGATCACGACGAACAGTATGGCGCTCCCGCGTCGCCGCATCAAGGGCGACAAAACTGGTGCGTGAATTGTTGACAGGTAGTGAAGCAGGAGACCAAAAACCCGTGTCAAGAGTATCGGAGGTCAGTTTCCGATGCGAATGCTCCTCGATACCCCGTCGTCACACAGCGAGCCGCGGCCGGTCGGGCACGCGACGCCTGTGGGCGCCGAGCCAGAGTTC